>JAGQWA010000468.1 GCA_020437725.1 Bacteroidota bacterium
CTTTGAGCAACAAAATCGGCTTCTGCTCGGTCTTCTGGTCTTGGCGTGTGTTTGAATTTAAAAATATCTAAATCCTTGTCAGGTTCTAACAAGCCTAAATCATCATCATTGAAAATATCATCAATGGATTGCTTTTCCATTTCTACGTGACCTAATAAATTATGCCTGTCAAAAGGTTTGAGGATTTTTTTCTGGTCCTCATTATCACGGAAGTTTTTGAGTTTCGCCATTAATCCATATTCAGACATACTTGATTTGTTGGGTTCTCTGTCGTTTTTGTCAATAAACACATTGATCTCCTCAAAAGAACCTATCAGCCTTTCTTCATCTGTTTTCACAGTTGAAGCCTTGACCTTTGAATCTAACAATCCAAAATCATCATCATTGAAAATGTCGTCTATGGTTAGTTTCTTCTTAGCCATTCTCAAGGGCTTTTTTACGTTTCAACTCTCTCAAAAACACTAATGCTTCTGCCATTCTTTTTTCCTTGTGGTCAAAAGCCTGTATACTCGGTTGCTCTCCTTTATTGTTTTGTACCCATTCTTTGATTTTTGGCCACCACAAAATCGCTTCTTCTTCGGTCATTTCAATTTTGGTAGATTGAATATGCTCGTCAATCAATTTTAAAACTTGTGTTGTTACCGATTTTGACAGGATTTCAAAAGCTTTTTGGAACGGATTAACTTGGTCAATCAAGTCAATATGAATGTCGTCAATGTTCACAAAGCTTCCTGCCATTCGGATGAATTTCTTATCTCCTTGCACTTCAATTGTACCGTTCTTGATTACAGAATCTACAACAACGTGTTGTCTTACTGCTTCAACATCTTCTTCGTCTAAATTAGGATAAACTTCACGAATGATTTTAGGAATTAGAACAGTATTGATAACCTCTGGCTCAATATTGCCTGGCATTGCTTTGAGCATTTGCGGGTCTTGAAGAATTTTAGCTTTCAAATCATTCAAGTCTGTTTCAATAATGTCCTTGGCTCTTTGAGAAGTAGGCAATTTAAAACCTCTTATTCTGATGGTTTTATCATCATCATCTTCGTCTTCATCATCTTCATCTTTTTTAATTTTAAACTTGAAGTTTGGTGCCAAGACTTGTTCCATCAATAGTGAAGCGGTAATCGCTTTGAGCATATTGTTCACTGATAATTTCACTTCTTCATCTTCGGCATCTGGTTGAGCAATAAGGTTGGTAAATTGAGCGTGTGTTTTGTTGTTGCTGTCTCTTGTTGCTCTACCTATAATTTGGATAATCTCCGTCAATGAACCTCTGTAACCGATGGTTAAAGCGTGTTGACAATAAGGCCAATCAAATCCTTCTTTTGCCATTCCTAGAGCTATGATGATGTCAATATCGTCTGCTGATTTTACCGTACGCAAATAGGCACTTATTTTATCTCTTGATTTTGGATTGTCGTTTACTAAATCGGCAACTTTTAAAATCTTCCCTGTTTTGTGGCTTTTGATGTGCAGAACGCCTGTGGTTTCATCTTGATACTCCAACTCGCCCAAAACGTCAATGATGTGATTGACTTCTTCGTATTTTTCTTTCGATGATTCGGCCGAATTAACACTTGGAATGTGAATGATGGTTTTTTGATTTTCATCTAAAATCTCAGCCAAAGCCGACATTTCTTTTTCGGGATGTTTCTTGAAGTATTTGCCCGTATAAAAGTGGTAGCCGATTCCCAACGACTTTAAGAACTCGTATCCATTTAATTGTTGGTAATAGGTGTAAGTAACTTTGGTAAATTTCGCTTCATCTTCGGGCATCAAAACAGGAATACTATCGCCCCTGAAATACGAACCTGTCATTGCAACAATATGAGCGGTAGAATTGTGCATAATGCTTTTCAAAACCTGACCTAAAATATTGTCACCTTCTGCTGAAACGTGGTGAAACTCATCTATAGCGACTAAAGTGTCATCTAGCTTTTTGGGGTCTAAACCATCAAAAGCAAATCGCAAAGTAGCGTGCGTACAAACCAAAATTTGCTCGTCCGATTCTAAAAAGTTAAGGAATGCTGTTACTTTACTTTTTTCTTCGCCCGGTGTACACAGGTTATATTTTGGATTGGGGTTCCAATCGGCAAAGAAGCCAAACTTCTTTAATTCTGTTGAACCGAAAGATGCACCAATAGATTTTTCGGGAACAGCAACAATCACTTTTTTGATGCCTTGATGTTGAAGTTTATCCAAAGCGATAAACATTAAGGCCCTTGATTTACCTGATGCTGGTGGTGCTTTAATCAATAAATATTGTGCAGTTCTGCCTTCAAATGCTTTTTCCTGCATTTCTCGCATACCCAATGCATTGGTGCTTTTGCTTTTTCCTGTTTGGTCGTATGTTACTTCTATTAAGTTTGGCATATTTCGTATTATTTAATGTCTACAAAAACGTCTAAAGTATTTTTGCTTTAGTCATTTTCTCTTATCCTGTTTGTAAATCCTTTGTTATTGACTTTAAGGTTGTTACACCTTTTTTTCATTCTGTTTATTTCATCGTTTTCGTCTAGCTGCCGTCTAAATCTCGTCTAGCTGCCGTCTAAATCTCGTCTAAAACCCACTTTCGCTTTTCATTGAGTTTTATCCTCTTATCTCTCTTTAATTTTTGAAG
>JAGQWA010000469.1 GCA_020437725.1 Bacteroidota bacterium
GGTATGGGAATTCGGATTGTCAACTCGCAAAAGCAGCATTCCTTCACCACCAATAAAAACCTGTTCGGGCACTTTTTGATTAGAAATGGCAACGGTATAAGGGTTAAGCCTTGAGTTTATTAATTGGCTCCAGTTTTCACCTTGATTTTTACTTAACCAAACCTTGTTTTTAGTAACTACAAACAGTTCGTCGCCATTCAAATAATTCATTTCAAACGGTGTAATAAACCAAGCGCCGTCGTCTAATTGACCATCGTTGTTTTTATCTAAGTCTTTTATAATGGGTAGAAAACCCGGGTTAATGGAGTTGATATTGGTTGATTTTTCTAATCCCCCTTCTTGGGTTGATGCGTAGGCCAAATTGGTGTCTTGCTGGTGAATATGACAATAGCCACCATCGCTACCAAGCACGTATTTTTCATCGTCTTGGGTAATGTTAAAATAGTGGGTGCCATTGTCTTGGGTTCCACCCATAAAGGCATTTCCAGAAGGGCCATACCCCAAAGCAAAAAATTGACTTGAGTAATAATTGCCATTCAGATTTTGGAATTTCGACTTTACAGTACTCGTGTTATAACTGTGAACACCGCCATCAGAACCAACTAGAAAGTGCGTTGAATCGTCATTATTAAAAACTACAGAATGTTGGTCGGCATGTCCGCGAAGGGCAACATCCCAAGATTTTGCGCCATCAACCGAATACATGAGCTTTACACTGCCCGACATGAGAAAATTTGTATCGAAAGGCGAAATTTCTAATACCAAAGCATACCACGCCAAAGAATAATCGCCCCTAAAACCTTGTGGGTTGGCCATGTCTTGCCAAGTTTTGCCACCATTGCTGCTTTTATAAACGCCCACACTTGTTTTTTTCTGGGCAAATTGGGCAAAAACTACATCAGGAAAACGAGCACAATGCGTAATTGAAATACGTTGAAATCCGTTGGCTGGTAAACCTTTGGTTAACATCGAAAAACTGGCGGAATCGCCTGATTCTGACATTAAAATCCCAACGCTGTTTACGGCCACCATCACTTTTCCGCTCTCAAAAACTTCTATTTCGGTTATTTCATTTTGGGCTGAATACACTTTTTGAAATGAATTGCCCAAGTTGGTAGTTCTATAAAGATTGCCATTTGAACACGCCACGTAAAAAGTGTTTTCATTTTTCAAATCAAACTTCACTTCCCAGATATAATCCATTCCGGGCGCTTTAATAGATGCCATAATTGGAGCAAAAGTTTTACCCGTATCGGTTGAAAGAAACACCCCTTGGCCGGGTGCTCCAGAAGAATTTCCTTGGGGTTCACCTGTTCCATAAATAACCAATGCATTGTTTATGGGCGATTGATCGATGCATGTTGCATTTAAATTCGCTCCTTGATCGTTTACGGGTTGCCACTTTCCACCTTTGTTTTCGCTCACCCAAATTCCACCAGAAATGCTTGCAGCTAAGTATCGGTTGTTGTTAGATGCATCAATTATCAAGTCTCTTGTTCTACCACCAACCGATTTAGGGCCCTGAAATTTTACCTTTTCAATCGCGCTGAAATACTTTCTTTTAAACGCCCTTTCCTGCAGTTGATCATGCAAATGCCAGTTGCTAGAATTTTGGGTTAAGGCATCGCGGTTTTCTGGCTTTTTCATCAATCGCCATTGCTCGGTAAATGAATCTGATGCTGAGCTATTTGCTTCGATGTTTTTCTTTTCTGATAGAAATAAATGCAAGCTCAAAGCCGCTAAAAGCGTAAAAACAAACAGAATTGGTTTTTTACCGAACATTAAGAATGCTTTATGAATTAGAGCAATATTAACTATTGTTTGCTTTGGCCTAAGGTATTGTAATAGCTTTGCTATGCTGACTAAAATAAGATTGAAATGAAGAAACAATTTATAAACCTAATGGCTCTTGTAACAATGCTAGCCTTTGTGGCTTGCGATGGAAACAAGAAAACTGAAGACGACACCACTGGCGATGATACCGCTAACGCTGATGAACAGCAAACTGAAAAAACCTGCACCTATACTTATGTTCACGACAGTACGGCGGTGAGTTGGACCGCTTACAAATTCACTGAAAAAGTGGGTGTTGGTGGCAAGTTTGATAGTTGCCATGTTGAGCCAGAAATGAAAGCGGGTTCAATAAGTGAAATTTTGAATAATTTGGAATTTGTAATTCCTGTAAATAAAAGCAACAGCAATAACGAAGACCGCGACAAGAAAATACTTGAGCATTTTTGGGGAACAATGTTAGGAACAGAAGCCATTAAAGGGGTAATTTCAGAAGTTTCTGAAAAAGATAATGGCGGAACTGCTACAGTTGGATTGGTAATGAATGAAGTTGAGCAAGCTGTAAATGCTTTTTATCAAATTGCCGAAAATGGTGCCTTTACACTTACCGCCACTGTAAACATGGCTAATTTTGATGCGCAGCCCGCGGTTGATAAACTGAATGAAATTTGCAAAGAATTGCACACCACCAATGGCGTAAGTAAACTTTGGCCAGATGTAGATGTGGTTGTAAAGGGCTACTTAAAAAAAGAGTGTAAGTAGATTTAAATAGGAGATTAAAAAAGAAGCCGCCAGGAGCAATTCTTGGCGGCTTTTTCGTGCG
>JAGQWA010000046.1 GCA_020437725.1 Bacteroidota bacterium
ATGGGTTCAGGCTCGTTAAGTTCTTGCTGAATGTCGGCAAATCTTTCATCGAAAATGACCAACTCAAGGGTTCTTCTTTCTAGTGCTTCAAGCATTAAATCGGCGATTTTTCCAGTTGAATTTTGAAAACTGTGACAAAGGATAAATGGCTACCACGTAAATAATTTGAAATGGGAATGCAAAGCAATAGTGCAGCATCCAATTTTTGGTTCTAAAAAAGCTTTGAGCGCTTGCATAAAGCATTAATTCAGCTACAAACTTTACCGAAGCTTGCAAAGCAACCAGCCACCAAATATTTGGTATGAATAAAGCCATCACAAAGGCTGATATGATGCTTAAATAAAAAAGATAGTCCATGGCCAATGTGGCTGTATAGGTTTTACGCTGGTAGGTAGCGTTTTTGGCCGTCCATCTTTTTCGTTGGTTTACAAACTCTGAAAGTGTTGAGCTTGGCTTGGTTTTAACAATCAAGTCGTTGCATTTGGCAAAATGCATTTTATGAGGATACTCCGCAAAAACCTTGTGCATGAACCAAATATCATCTCCGCTTGCCTGGTGCAAATTGCCTTTGTAACCATTTAGTTCCCTAAAAACATCTCGCTTAAAGGCAAGGTTGGCGCCATTGCATAACACCGGATTTTTTGCTTGCAGATAAGCGCCACCAAGAATAACCAATCCTAAAAATTCAATTCCTTGTAAATGCTGAAACCAATTATGGGTTGAATACACCACAGGTCCTGAAATAAATATTGAATCGTAATTCTGAATAAAACCGTCAAGCGAATTCAAATGATTGGAGTTCAATTCACAATCAGCATCTGTGGTAAGAACCCATTCATGTTTGGCGGCTTCAACTCCAAGCTGAATGGCTCTTTTTTTATTGCCTTGAATAGTTGAATGTTCTAGCTCATCAAAACTGAGCACTTTCAAATTCTCAATATCGGCGCCAAATTTTCTGGCCAAAGGCAACGTCTGATCAGTTGATTGATCATCAACCAAAATAATTTCGAATTGGGATTTTGGGAATTGTAGCGAGTTTAGATTTTGAAGAAGCTGCTGAATGTTCTCTTCTTCATTTCTAACAGCAACAATTATAGAAAAGTTGTTTTGATGCAGTGAGTTGCTAGAAGGTTTAAAAAGCTCAATTCTGGCCCAATTAATTGTAGCATAAACAAATTGGAAAAAGTAGAATAATGTGAATGCAATGCATAAACCTATCCACCAGACCATACTTAGCGTTTTGACTTTATGAACGCAAGTGGCATTCTGGCCAAACCTTTTATTGAAAACGACACTGGGGCGGTTATCAAAAAGTAAAATCCAATTAATGATGGCAAAGCCAAGTTTATGAACCAAAGAAAATAGGTGGCTTGCAGAATAGTTGCGGAAGGAACATTAGCTGCACCCAAAATGAAAATTCCAAGCCCACCCCTAATACCGAGCGAAACAACCGCAGAAGCCGGAATGACTGTTTGTAGCCCATTTATGCATAGCACCAAAAAGAAAGCGCTTAGCAAACTTATTTCAGCACCAAAAAATGAAAGCAGAAGCACATATTGGGCACTAAAAATACCAGTTCTTAGAACAGATAGCGCAATCATTTGCCAATGTAGCGTGCTTGGGTATCTGGCAAAAACGGTAACAAATAATCTTATAAATCGATGCAGTTTACTTCGTGACGAACCATTGATAATTGACTTGAGTTTTAAATAGCCAAAAATCATGGCTACAACTAATGCAACTGCAGGAATAAGCCATTTCCAGCCAATTGTAAAATCACTTTTTAAAGAAAGAAAGTAGGAAAACCCCAAAATGCCCAATGCCAAAGTGGCAATAATTTGGGTATAGCTTGCATACAAAGCGCTTATAGCACCTTTTACTCTTTTGCCATTTGGTAAGTAAAATACCTTGCCTAAGTACTCACCTAATCTGTTTGGCATCCAGGTACTAACCGCCATGCCAGCCATAGTGGCTTTAAGCGATTTTCTAAAGCCTATGTTTTCAACATCTTTTACAGCATAATGCCATTTGAAAGCTTCAACGCCCCAGTTTGCAAAAACGAGAAGAATGGCAGTTATTAAGAGTGCAGTTGAAGTTGAATTCAAGACAGGCCAATTCCAATCAACTTTAGAGAAACTTCCATCAGCCAATATTGACTTATACATGAACACCACACAGGCCACGCTCACCAACATCCAAATGGTGGTTGTTATAATTCTTTCGTATTGAATGTTTTTGGCTCGCATACCTTTGGTGAGCAATAATACAATCTTAAACCCTGAAGAATTTGCAAAATGCCTAACCAAACTGCGAATGATAGACTAATATTAGGCATTGACCCTGGAACCAACTTAATGGGTTGGGGTATAATTAAGATTAGCCGAAATGAAGCAACACTAATAGATTTTGGCGATTTGAATCTGAAAAAAGAAGAATCTCAATACCAAAAACTAGCCCTTATATACGAAGAGTGTTGTGGATTAATTGACAATTACCATCCCTGTGAAGTTTCAATTGAAGCGCCATTTCAAGGTAAAAACGTGCAGTCAATGCTCAAGCTGGGCCGTGCTCAAGGCGTGGCCATTGCTGCAGCCATTGGCAAAAAATTACCTGTTTTTGAATACGCACCTCGAAAAATTAAACAAAGCATTACTGGAAATGGAAATGCATCAAAAGAGCAGGTAGCGGCCATGGTTCAACATATTTTAAAGTTGAAAGAACTGCCGCCAAACCTTGATGTTACTGATGGCTTAGCCGCAGCTTTATGCCATTTCTTTCAAAAAGGCGCACAAAAAAAAGGAGCCACAAAATCTTATGGCTCCTGGTCTCAATTTATAGCAAATAATGCTGATCGTGTTAAAGAATAATGGCTTCTGAAATTGACTTGGCAATTGCTGCAAACGCATCTTTTGACAATTCCAATTTAGGTTTGGAAAAATCAATGTCGCCAACGCTATTAATTGGAATTAAGTGAATATGCGCGTGTGGAACTTCTAAGCCAATAACGGCCACTCCTACTCGTTCGCATTCTATAACCTTATCAATTCCTTTGGCTACCTTTTGGGCAAAAGCAGAAAGCGCTTGCAATTCGCCGCTTTCAATATCAAATAGGTAGTCAACTTCTTTTTTAGGAATAACCAAAGTATGCCCTTGCTTAAGTGGGTTTATGTCAAGAAAAGCCAAATGCTTTTCGTCTTCGGCTACTTTATAACAAGGAATTTCTCCGTTTACTATTTTGGTAAATATGCTAGCCATTAGCTAATGCCAATTTCAAGAATTTCGAATTGCATTACACCAGCTGGCACTTTAATATCAACTACATCGCCCACTTTTTTACCTAACAATCCGGCTCCAATTGGCGATTTAATAGAGATTTTACCTTCTTTCAAATTGGCTTCTTTTTCAGAAACCAACTTGTATTTCATTTCCTTGTTCACCTTAAGGTTCTTAAGCTTTACGGCACAAAGTGCTGTAACTTTCGAAGTGTCAATTTTAGATTCATCAAGCACTCTAGAATTGCCAATGGTTTCTTCTAATTTGGCAATTTTCAATTCTAAAAGACCTTGCTCTTCTTTCGCTGCATCATATTCGGCATTTTCGCTTAAATCACCTTTTTCGCGGGCTTCTGCAATGGCGCCTGATATTCTTGGTCTTTCAACTTTGGTTAAGAATACCAATTCTTCTTGCATTTTCTCTAAACCTTCTTTGGTTACATATACTATATCACTCATTTCAACTTAGTTTTTTGTTTAACAGCCATTGCTATTACGCAAAAACGTTTGTCGATTGCTCGACAAACGTTTTTAACACGGCAAATATACCTTTATCTTAGAAACCAATCTTCACTCCTAATGAGTGAACACCATTGTAGGCTTGGGTTAATCTATAAGAATAATCTAGACCAATATTGAATGCTTCACCTGCTTCTGCCTGAAAGGTAGCTCCAGCTGAAGGACCAGCAAATACTGATGTGGTAACTGAAGGATCATTAATTCCCTGCTCGTATCCATAACCAGCTCTTAGCATAAGTGTGTTCTTATAATTGTACTCAGCACCTACTTGGATGTTGTCTCTTCCAAATGAGTTGGCCATGAAGTTGCCTGCTAAAGTCAATTTAGAAATACCTGCATCATCCAAAAAGAAATCGTAACCAACACCAATGTTTAATAATGATGGTAGCTCGAATGATTGAGATCTTGATTGTACTGTTTTGCCAGTAGCGTTGTCATCACCTTCTTTTACAGCTCTAAATTCTAAACCACTGCCGCCAAATTTCATTGATGGTCCTACATTTCTCAAGGCAAAACCAAGTTTGAAACGGTTTTCTTTACCAGAACGGTATTGAATACCGGCATCAAGCACAACGCCAGTTGCATTTAAATCAGCAATTGATTCAGAAACCATTCTAAGCGTTACCCCACCACTTGTATATGATGAAAACGCATAAGCATAAGACAAGCCAATATTGGTGTAATTACTATTGAAAGAACCTAGTGTTCCGTCTGGTTGATCTTCAGTAGTTCTGTAGAAATCGCCAAAATCAAACGACATAATTGACGCGCCAAGTACAGAAGCATCGCCCATGTTGAACTTCATACCAATGCTGTTGATATTAATATCAGCACCTTGAAGCCAATTGGTTCTGCTAAAAATGAACTCGTTGTTTTTAGATGTTGCCAAACCTGCTACGTTAAAACGCATGGCTTCAACACCCGATATACCAGAAGTAAATGCACCTGCCCAGCCAGATGATCTAGCCCATGGATTAACTAAAAGGTGCGTTGATCCTGCTTCGCCAATTCTATCTGGATTACCAGCCTGAGCCATTGGAACCATTGAAATAATGGCGAATGCTGTTAGAATATGTTTTATGTTTAAATATCTCATTGCCATCAATTTTTAGAATGTGTCAAGGTCAATTGGTCTAAGAGCACAGAAGAACTTAATGGTTGTTTCGCCAAGATCGCCGGCATCTACATGTATTAAATAAATACCACTTGCAATAGGCACTCCAGCATCGTTGTTTAAGTCCCAACGGTATTCAGTGTTAAGATTATCATCGTTCACTAAATCTCTAGAAATTTTACGCACCAACTGCCCATTAACAGTGTAGATTGAAACATTGCATTTTGCTGGTAGGCCAGTAATGCGCACTTGATTTTCAATCTGGCTTGATTCATAAGAACTGAATGCGTAGTAAGGGTTAGGAACTATACGCGCATTTTTAAGCGCTTCAGAACCCAAATTGGCATCATTAATACTTGGAGCAATATCAGCGGTACCGAACCTATAATGTGGCATGTTTTGGTTAGATTCAGTTCCTGTCATGCCAGTAGATCTGGTTTTATAGGCCGTATTTACTCTTACACTAATTTTTGTTTCAGTAGGAATTAGACCTTCTTCCCAGCTTTTAAGCTCATTTTGGAAAGCTAAGTAGGCAGGCATTACCCAAGCGCAAGAGTTCCAAACTCTTAAATTGTCGGTACTTGGTCGGGCAGAAGTGTAATCACTAATCTTTGACTTGTAGCTTTCGCAACCGTCATAAGCGGCTGCACCAGAAATTCCGCCAGGAGGCGACTCTAAAGAATGGTGCATGATGTAGATATAGTGCATTCCACCAACAACAAGGCCACCATCAAGTGCCAAAGGAATATTTGATTGGTTATCTACTAGTTCGGTGCTTGGGTTCCAAATTAAGTCTTTTGCATTTTCGCGTCTTAAGCTTGAATTTTCGCCCATTATAATGTTCAATCTAATGCCTGTTTCTACATCTATTGCATAGCCCGGGAACCACGACATACCTTGATCATTAGGATTGTCAGAATATTTTGGAGAACCATCAGCATTTGGCTCAAGTTCAAGACCTGCATGCCTTCTTCTCATAAACTTCTTGGCGCCACCTTCGGTTTTGGCAACATCTTCGCCCATTTCAACTACCATTACTCGGCTCCATTTACTTCTATCTGTAGTAAATACCAAGTCTATAGAAGGCAGTATTGCAAAGTTTTCAGATTTTGTAACTGAGTAGTTTCCATCAGAAATACTCAATCCAAATGTTGAAAGACCATTTGCTTCCATTGAGTGCGAAACCAAATGATACGGTGCAATCATTCCGTCTAAAATGCCTTCGTAATCGGCACCGTCGTCAAGATTAGAAGTGTTTATTCTTACGTCGTGAAATAGTGCGTTTGCCACTGAACCATCATTCGGAACGTTTCCGCCAGATCTAATCCAATCTAATGGATCGGGAGCGTTTTCGGTTCCAATTCCGTCTCTATCTGGCAAGGCGGCTAGCCATTCAACAGCCGCGTTTTCATAGGTTAGGCTTGCGTCTAAAAATCCGTTAGTGCTACCGCCTTCACCTGGGCCATCAACAGGACCCACTTGTACTGAAAAACCCCAATCTTCAATTATCATTTGATTGGCTATATAAAGTGGTTTTTCGGCTCTTACAGTATCACCGTCATTGCCACCAGGCAGCCTTACCAATTGCCATATTACTGATTGAGCTTCGGCTATTTTATCAGCCAGCTCCTCTTCGGCATCAGCAATATTGCCAAGCAGTGTATTCAAAGCATCTTTTTTGTCATTAAAATCTTCAGTAGAGAAAATGGTATCATTTCTTTCAGTCAATCCAACAAAATCAAGCTCATGAATTTTCACTTCTGTAAGTACTATACTCGATCTAAAAATATCAATCTGACGAATAGCCGCGCGAAGTTTTGGTAGCAAATCGTCATTTAAAGTGCTCAAATAAGCATTTTGATCTCTTCTTTCAGGTATTAGAACTGAATCTCTCTCAAAAGTTAAATTTTTGATAACCGTTGGATCAGTTTCTGTTATAAGTAAGTCGTTAATTTCAGCAATTCTGGCCTTCAAATTATCAAAAGAATCGGTTGATAACATTAAAGCTGCAAGGTTAGCAGTATCGGTTTGCAACTGATTAACTGCTGGAATAAGCACATTGTTTATGGCATTAAGTGTACGAGTTATTGAATCTCTTAAATCGCTAATTGATTCTTCTCTGCGCTCAGCATCATCGTAATTAGGTTGAACTTCGGTATTCAGTTTTTGAATTAGATCATCTAATTTCTTCTGCTCGGCATCGGCTTTCATGGTAAGTTTTTCACCTTCTGTACCAGCTACTGTTGCATCAATAAACCTTAACTCAAACTCATTTTCTTGAATTTTAAGCGGGTTAATTACTTGAATATTAACCGGCCCATGCCCATTGGTATAAGTTGGGTGATCTATTTTACCATCAGCTAAAATTTGTTCAACTGTAGCATCGTCTAATTCTAGGGTAATTCCACCATTTCCTATACCTTCTAGTTGGGTAATTTTAGGACCATCGCCGTATTCGGTATTCAACTTAGTTCCACCATAAAGAATATCGGTTTTGCGTGGTATTACAGAAATTCTAATTGACTTTCTACCTTCTAAATATTGTCTGTCTTCTGCAGCGCTATTGGCATCGGCAGATGCGTAGGCAAGCAATAAGAAGTGATAAGCTTTGTGGTTAACCATGGTGTTATTACCTGATGCAAAAACATCTGTAGTAATTTTTACGGTATGCGAAATTCCTTCGTCAGAACCTTCTACTTTAAGTACAGATATTTTCTCAGAAATAGCAGGATCAAACTCTTTGTTAGCTAATCTACCAATACCGTCTTCAATATCGCTTTGCCAAATTTCTCTAGCCAAATCTGGGTTGGTTAATTGGTCGTTAGAAACTTGGTCGTTGGCCAACTGAAATAATTGATATCCCTGGAAATCATAATAAACAGTATCTCCATTGGTAGTTATCTCAAAGTCGTGGTATTCTTCGGTAACATTATAATCATCTCTGTTCATGATGAAGATAATTTCTTTATCTAACTCAACAGCAGATAATCTTGGCGCATCAGGGCCGTCTAACAATTTGAATGCGTTATTGAAAAGCTTTTGCGCTTTGTCATCGGCCAATAGTAATTGATCATAAGAACCTGTATTACCACCGCTTGTGGCTCTGGCCCAAACCACGCCAACAGTAATTGTATTTACCGCACCAGACTTTAGGGTAAATGGACCAGCAGATTGTAAAAATCGTCTATCAGCCGGTTGATTGTTTGATGTTACTTCACTCCAACCATTTTTATCTCTAGGATCATCTGGGAACATAAAATCTGTAGGTCCGCCAGTAAAGTTGTTGAATCCATTACCTCCATATCTAATAGGGTCTCCATTTTTCCATCTTCCACGCAGGTAATTGTAGTGGTGGGTAAAGTTTCTTCCGCTTGGGTTACCGTTGGTGGTAAAGTCGTTGTTGTAGTAAACGAATTTCGACATAATAATGTCTTCATCTGGCTCATCTACAATACCGTTTCTGTTGTTGTCTATTCCATCGCCTTCATAAACTTTAGGGGTTGGTAAGCCACGTTGTTTGTACCAGTAGTAAAATGTGGTATCGTTTTCGTCAACCTTGCCATCACCGTCATTATCTTCACCATCACCAACATTGTTGTCAAAGTTTACATCTAGGTCAGCGGCAGGACCTTCAAAGAAGTCAACACCAATTGATGGTGGGTTGCTGCCATAACCAAAGGCACCTTCGTCGAAGTTATCGCCATTGTAGCAAATTCCTAAACCACGGTCAACATCGCAACCAACGTAGTCGTCATAAGCATAACCAAGATCGGCGTCAACCCATTGTCCAAAGAAACAACTGTCTATTCTTTTGCTTCCTACGTTCCAAATAGTTGTTTCGTAGAACGTCATGTTGTTAATCTCATCACTGGTTGCAAAAGCAAAAGCCATGGTTCTGAGTTCAAGCCCAATTTCAGGGCCGCCTGCTTGTTGTTTAGAGTTACCTACATCATTATAAACAAACCAAAGTGCTTGGTCTCCATTAACTTTTGGATAATCACCTAACTCAGGCTCATATTCTGGTCCACCAGCTACGTTTACGTAAGGAGCCATAAAGAATTTTTCGTTGGCTTCTGCCCTTCCGTTGCCTGGCCATTCTTTAATGTTTTGAGTAATGTCTATCTCTTCACCGTTTTCGAAAGCTTCAATGTGCTTGTCAATTTCGTCGCGGGTTACTTTAAATATTCTGTCGTAGTAATTACAATCATCTTCGTCAGCGGTTGCGTTATTGTCTAACGCACCCGGCCAAAAGTCGCTACCGTTTTGGCGGTAGGTCATTGCTGCTGCGTGTATTGTTCCATTATACAAACCACCAATCCACAGTGCTCCCGAGAACATAGAAGTTCTTGAAGGCTCATCTGAACCGTCTTGCACTTTAGGCACTTCATATTTGGCTGTACCCACAAGATCCCACCACATATCGCCGCCGTTCATTATCCTGGCTCTAACGTTGTTTACGTCTAAGTCGGTAGCTGCTGATGCAGGCGAACAATTGGCTCGCAATCTTTTAAAGGAAGATGTTTTGGTGAACTCACCTACGCTAATGTCGGCCCATGCAGGAGCTGCGGCAATCAATAGCGCAAGTGTTGTAAAAATCTGTCTCATATATAAATTTTTCATCACGGTCTTGATTTACTGCTTTTAAAAATTGAATGCTAAACCAAACCTAACCAGTCTTGGAAGTGAGAAGTTACTAGGGTTGTTAACTTTAATGTCGTACATGTCTATATAAGATTGCTCGTTATAAGCTTGAGCAATACTCACTTGTTGACCTTCTGCTGAAGACAACCAACCATCATCATTTGGTAAACCGGTGTAACGATATACGCCAATCACATTTCTGGTATCAAGTAAGTTTTGAACCCATACGTATGCGTTTACACCCACCATGTGCTTAACGCCAATCACTTTACCTTCATCGTTTGTTTGAATTCCAATTGGAATAGGGAAAGTTTTATCAACTCTCAAGTCCATTCTAACTATCCAAGGATAGCGGTTACCATTAATTGAACCATCAAGAGCGGCTCTTTGAGCCACACCAGAAGCAACTGTTTGAGTTGGATTGGTTTGGCCTGAATAAGGACGACCAGAAGTGGCGTTGAAAATTAATTGAGCGCCTGCGTTTTGGAGCACCGGTAAGCCTTTCCACATTGGGCCGTTATAGCGGTTTTTAAATTGATCAGGGTTATACATACCATAGTTGAAACCTAAGGTAGCAGCGAGTTTGTGTCGTATATCGCTTCCTGTAGGTTGAATGGTTCTAAGGTTTGGTAAACCTGCTTGTACCAAAGCAGCTTGGCTACCTGAACCAGAACCTGTTGCTCTGGCATACATTAAGGTATAGTTGGCATTAAGCGTAAAGTTTTTGTTTTCGCCATACGGTACCAAATCATATGATACAATAAGGCCTTTGGTTGTACCAAAGTCAATGTTGCCATAAGTTGTATAGTCAATTGGATATGCATATCTAACAGGAACCACTTGAATCATATCGCGAAGTTCTCTGTAGAAAGCTTGCACTTTTATAGACATGTTGGCTGCAACTCTTTGTTGAAATCCTACTTCGTAGCTAATGGTTTTTTCAGGACGAAGGTTAGGGTTGCCTATTGTACCTGTTGCATTTTGCTGCATAAAGTAGTATGTATTAATTGATGCCAAATTACCAGAAGTTGGTCTTTGTGCCAATACATCATAATTGGCAAAGAACATGGCTTCTTCAGATATTGGGAACGACACGGCTATACGCGGCATTACTGTCCATTGTGGCTCATAATCTCTAAATGTTTCTTTGGTAATGCCAATGTCGTTTTGCTCGTTTTTGCTTGCAAATTGAGTAAATGGAGCAATGGTTCCAGAATTAGATAATTCGGCCAAAGCACCTGGATCGTTAATTCTATTGCCTTCTGCATCGTACCATTCGGCACCATTTCTATAACCCACTACATTATTTGGATTGTATGGATCATCAACATATACTTTAAATTCTTCGCCAATATTCGAAGGCAAGGTAACTTCATCTAAAATGCTTCCGTCCATTGCTTTTACTTCGCTAACGGTTCTTATTGGAAAAAGTGAATATTCATCATCCAAAACAAACTGGTTGGCGTCAAAACGGTCAACACGAACACCCATTCTCAAGCTTAAATCTTTAAACACCACTTCGTCTTGTAAATACCAAGCCATGTAAATTGGATTATAAGGAGCAATTGGTCTGTTCTTTTCGTCGTTCAAATAATCATCAATACTTGGGGTTGATGTGGCTTTTTTGCCTGTGTAGTCGTAACCATAATAAGAAACAGCTGAGTTTTCTAAAAGCTCTTGTGCACTGAACCAGCCAATGTTAAAAATTGATGGGTCGTAAGCATCAGGGTTTAAGTAAGAATCTTCAGTAATTCTTCTTCCGTACACATCTCTGTAACCATTCTCAATTAAGTAATTTCTTAAGTTTCTATCGAGCTCGGTTTGTACCAAACCATCTTGTCTTTCAAATTTTACAGTATCTAAGAAAACACCTTGTGCTTTGTGCACTTCATAACCTCTGTATTCGCCGTCTGAGAAAACGAAAATGGCACCTGAGTCAATATCTTCTGTATTATAGCTTAAATGACGGTTAACTGATTGACGCATAGTAGGCCATAAACCAGCTGCACCTAAGCTATAAGCCCTAAATGTTCTTGATTCGTAACGGAAACCCATTTTAAGGTTATGCGCACCTACCGAACCACCAATTTTTAGTTGAAGTGAAGCTTGGTCTTGCGAGTTTCTAATAAAACCGGTAAACGGCGTACCAACATCGCTCCATAGTGAATAAATATTGTCTGGTGTTTGGCCATTAATTAAACCGCCGTTTTGCAAAATGGTACCAAGATTTGAAATTCTACCGTTTGCAAAATCAAATACTTGTTTGGTATAGTTACCTGAAGTTTTGTTGAATTGACTTGGTGTAAATTTCACCAAGGTATCAGCTGGGGTTTCTCTTTGATAAAGACCCAAAATACTCACGTTATTGTCAGGGTCTGCATCGTCGGCAAAAAGAGTGGCTACCCTCCATTGGTATTCATTTTGGTAAATATCAAACTGACCTACGTGGCCGTATTGAAAAATATTCTCACCATTATTAGGATCAAGACGTTGGTCTTGGTAGTAGGTATAGTCAAACTGAATTAAATAGTTTAGGTTTTGAAGTTTAGATTCTGGCGTGGTAGGAAATCTATGGCGCAACCTTGCAAAACCCGCATAGGTTTGGTTTCTATACTGTGTATTGTTTTCAGAGTTTAATAAGCTGTAAGTATAAACGTATTGGTTGTTGTATTGGTTATTAGCCCTGCCACCTAAAGTAAACTGAATGTTGTTATTTACCTTCCAATCTAACTTTCCGGTTACGTTGTAAAGAAATGAGTTGGTATTTGGCTTTACCTTTTGAAGAGTCATATCATCTTTAGTCAAGAAGTTTGACTTAGAAATGTAGCCACTACCCTGTGGTGAAGGAATTAATGGCTCGTTTCTAATGTCATCAAGCACATCGTCGTTAACCACCCAAACTCCAACGGCTGATGGATCTTGGTCTTTTCGATAGTTTATACTACCTGCTAACATGTAACCCACCTTGGCAACATATACCTTCTTTTCATTTGTAGATAAAACACTATCAAGGCGCTTTACAAGTGGTCCTGAAGTAAAGAACTCTGCAGTACTGTAGCCATAACCATCAAACGATTGAATTAACTCTAATCTTGAAGTTCTTTGGTTACTAATTCCGGCGGTAGTAATAGAAATAATACCTGATGTAGCATCGCCATATTCAGCAGGTACGCCTGATGCATAAACTTGAACGTTGCCATATGCACTTGGTGGTAAGCCTAAAGATCCACCAGGAATTACCATTCCGTCTACAACATACGTATTACCTTCAGTTCTACCGCCACGAATTGATGGGGTACCTCCGTCAATGCCAGTTACACCACCAATTTGACCCATTGATTGAGACAAGTTTCTAGTTGTAGTTAAAGCAGCAGGAGCTTCTTCTTGCCCACCATAGTTATCATCAATAACTGTTGGCTTGTCTTCAATAACCACCCCAATTAAGTCGGTAGCTCCAAAAGAAACATCTTGCCTATTGATACCTTCTGAAAGTTTAACTCCTTTCACTTCTTTGATATCTGTAACAAAAGTTACTTTCAAATCATAAGTTCCGGGTGTAAGTGGAGTTATTGTGGCAACTCCTTTAACATTGGCAACTCCTACGGCTATTTGCGAACCGTTTTGGGTAACTAGCACAGTAGCGCCTATAGAAGGTCCGCCACTTGCATCGGTTACGTTTACCACCAGCGTGGCGTCTTGCGCATAAACTGCCGTTGTTGACAGTAGTAACAGCAAGAGCAGATTGTAAATTTTTCTCATCATAGCATTGAGTCAATTGTGTTCAAAAATGGAAACTTTTTCATAACATGCCTTAACATGTTTAACTTATTTTTAATGTAGCCACTTTGGCCAGGGGGTCATAATAGGAATGTACATGCAATTTATAGGCTGTGTATCAGCACGAAAAGGCTAAATCTACAAGCGTCTAACTTATTTCATATTAGGCACTATTTAAGCTTTGTTAAGTGCTGCTAAAAAATCTTCTTTTTTGCGCTTGCTCACATAAACGGTTTCACCGTCAGACATTACTACATAGCCACCATCTCCTCTAACATATTTAGTTACCTCGTCTAAATTAACCACATGAGAGTGGTGCACCCTAACAAAGTTGTATGGTGTAAGCAGCTCCTCATATTCTTTTATTTTTTTGCTCACCAAAAATTTAGAGCCATTTTTAAAGAAGAAATGGGTATAACTTCCATCGGCCTGGCAGCGTATTATGTCTTTTACATTAATAAACGACAACCCTTCTGACGTTGG
>JAGQWA010000470.1 GCA_020437725.1 Bacteroidota bacterium
TAAATCGAAAAGCTTTTGATTGTTCATTAGTTTTCTTGGTGTTCCATCAGGTTTAGAAGTGTCGTGAACCAATTCACCTTCATAACCAACAATTTCCTTCACCAAAAGGGCTAAGTCTTTAATGGTAATTTCTTCGCCAGAACCCACATTAATATGTCCTGGCTCTGAATAGTTGTTTGCCAAGTAAATGGTGGCTTCGGCAAGGTCATCTACGTGCAAAAACTCTCTTAAAGGTGAGCCAGTTCCCCAAATAACAACTTGAGGCACATTATTCAATTTTGCTTCGTGAAACTTTCTAATTAAAGCTGGCAGAACATGCGAATTGTTCAGGTCGTAATTATCGTTTGGCCCATACAAATTGGTAGGCATAAGCGAAATAAAATCGCTACCATATTGGCTTCTATACGCATCACAAAGTTTTATACCAGCAATTTTGGCAATGGCATATGGCTCGTTAGTAGGCTCAAGCAAACCGGTTAAAAGTGCCTCTTCGGTCATGGGTTGTGGAGCCATTTTTGGGTAGATGCAGCTACTGCCCAAGAAAACCAACTTTTTAGCTGCGTTGTTATGCGCTGCATTTATTACGTTGGCTTCCATTATCAGGTTATCGTAAATGAATTCGGCGCGGTAGGTGTTGTTGGCTAAAATGCCGCCAACTTTGGCTGCTGCTAGGAAAACAAACTCAGGTTTTTCTTCTTCGAAGAAAGCATTAACAGCCGCTTGGTTACGTAAATCGAGCTCTTGCGAAGTGCGCAAAACCAAATTCGTATGGCCTAAGTTTTTAAGTTTTCTAACAATGGCTGAGCCAACCATTCCGCGGTGACCAGCCACATAAATCTTACTGTTTAGTTCCATGGTTATTCCGCTTGAAAACGTTTCTCCTTCTTAAATAATTCAAGATCAGCGGCAATCATGTCACTAACCAATCCGGCCAGGTTGGTTTTTGGTTGCCAGCCTAATACTTCTTTTGCTTTGGTTGGGTCGCCAATAAGTAAATCTACTTCGGTAGGTCTAAAATATCTTGGGTCAATTTCGATAATGGTTGAACCCACTTTTACATCGCGGGCTTCAATTCCTAATTCAGCTATTTTGGCTTCATCTAGAGAGTCTATAATGCCTTTCTCATTAACGCCTTCGCCTTCAAATCGTAAGCTAATGCCAAGCTCTTCAAAGCTTAAACGCACAAACTCTCTTACGCTGGTAGTAACTCCCGTAGCAATCACAAAATCATCGGCTTTTTCTTGCTGAAGAATAAGCCACATGGCTTCAATATAATCGTTAGCGTGGCCCCAATCGCGTTTGGCGTCAAGGTTACCTAAGTACAATTTCTGCTGCATGCCTAAGGCAATGCTTGCGGCAGCACGTGTAATTTTTCGGGTAACAAAAGTTTCACCTCGCAGAGGAGATTCATGGTTGAACAGAATTCCATTACAAGCAAACATGTTGTAAGCTTCTCGGTAGTTCACCGTAATCCAATAAGCATATTGTTTGGCCACAGCATAAGGAGATCTTGGGTAGAAAGGCGTTGTTTCTGATTGTGGAATTTCTTGCACTTTTCCATAAAGCTCAGATGTAGATGCCTGATAAATGCGAGTTTTCTCGGTTAGATTAAGAATTCTTACAGCTTCTAATAATCTTAGTGCTCCCATTGCATCAACATTGGCAGTGTACTCAGGCATTTCGAAACTTACCTGCACATGCGACATTGCGCCTAGGTTGTAAATTTCATCAGGTTGAACTTCTTGTATTATTCTAATAAGATTGGTAGAATCTGTTAGGTCGCCATAATGCAACTTAAACGTTTGCCCAGTTTCATGCGGGTCTTGATAAAGATGATCAACTCTTTGGGTATTAAAAAGCGAAGCACGTCTTTTTATTCCGTGCACATTATATCCTTTTTTTAATAAGAATTCGGCTAGGTAGGCTCCGTCTTGTCCGGTAACACCCGTTATTAGCGCGGTTTTGGCCATAAAATCAAAAATATAGTTGGCAAAAGTATGTGCCTTGGTGCAATGCACTTTAATTGTAAACTAATTAGGCCATGCAAAAAGGGTTAGCCTGTGTTATCAATTTTTAAATTTAAGAAGTTCTAATTGGCCACATTAGACTGCTTAATTTCAGGGTTTTATGGTAAAATTGTTACCCATTGCAACTCTTTATGCTAAAAATGCATCTAAGAGTTTGTTGGTTAGAATATGATTTTTAGACGCACAGATAATCCAAAAAAAGCTGCCGAAGCAGAACTCATTCAAGGATGCCTTAAAAAAGACAGAAGGTACCAAGAAGAGTTTTACGGCCGCTATGCGTCTAAAATGTTAGCTGTGTGCAGTAGGTATGCAAAAAGCCAGGGCGAGGCTGAAGACATATTGCACGAAGGATTTATAAAAGCCTTTAGCAAACTAAACCGATTTAAGGGCAGTGGCTCTTTAGAAGGTTGGGTTCGTAGAATAATGGTAAACACCGCTTTAGAAAGTTTCCGTAAGAACAAAAATCTTTCTCTTGTTGAAGAAGTAGAAGACAACAACGAGCTAAAAATGGAAGCCAAAGCATTTACCAATATGGGGGCCGACGAAATTCTTATGCTAATTCAAAAGCTGCCAACAGGCTTT
>JAGQWA010000471.1 GCA_020437725.1 Bacteroidota bacterium
GAAATACATGGTGAAATTAAAAAATGAGTTTGCTTTTAATTACTCCTTCTTACCAAATAAAAACAATAGTATTTTATCATGTATCACTACCTATAATGATAAAAATGAAGAGAGTCTATCACTGACAACCGAATCAACCGATTTGGAAATAAACACCAATGGAATTGAAGCGGTTGACCCGAAAGATAATCGAAGCAGAATAGGACTTAAAGTTATTGGTAAAATTGATGTTTCTAAGTTTGAAAAACCAAAAAAGGAAATCAAAAAAGACAAAGAAAATCTCTACATCATTGACACAAATGTATTTGTTGACTATCCTGAAATTATATCAAAAATCAAGAAAGAATATCCAGTTATTCTTTCAGCGAAAGTATTAGATGAGTTAGATAAGTTAAAGAGCACTTTGGATAATAACGGTAAAATGATGGTCCAGAAGGCTTTGAGGTCAATTAACCAACTTATTGACAAAAGGGATTTGCGATTGGAGGTTGCTGATTTGTCTTTGCTTCCTGACGATTTTAATAAGAGATCTCCTGATAATTTTATATTATCTGTACTACTTAAATTTCAAAATGAGAATCCTATTTTATTAACTTCTGATCACGGACTTCAAATAAAAGCAAAAGGATTGGGGATAACTACCATCACTCTAAAGGACTTTTTAAAACAAACAAAGAGAATTTAATTATTTCAAATTCCTCCAATGCTCCCAAATAATCACCATGGCAAGCGTATCCAGTTTGCAATAGCGTAATAAAGCCTCTTTGTAGGCTTTTTTTATTTCCGGTTGGTGTTTACTGATGCCAAAGAGCATATCTTCATAAGCTCGCATCGCTCCGGTTCCTTCGTTTACCTTTTCGGCATTTTCCAACAAGTCTATGGGTGGCAAATGTTTGTAAGGGTTCTCGATTATTCCGTCTTCGCCACGATGCAATAAATTGATGCCTTCATCAAAATTAGTTAGCCAGTTTTCGGTGCGTTTTGATTTGTTGGCAGCCAAAACAGCCGGCAGCGTTACTTTGATGCTAGTACGCCCTTTCATTACTGGATGGAAATAGTATTTCAATGCCAAGTCGTTCATGTCCACAAAGGCTCCGGCTCCGTTTTTATCAAACTTCACCACGTATTCCAACCATCGCTTTAATCCTGGAATAGATTGGTTGTACTCTTCCATTTGATAATAGATGTTTCGCAAGGTGGTGTTTTCATGTGAGCTCCACATCAAAAGTGTACCATCATAACCTACCTTATTCATCAAACTTTCGGCAAAGGCAAAACTTGGGAATGTAGGATCGGTATTGAGCCATTCACTATGAATGGGATCAGCTCCGGGTTGTTTAATGGTATGGCAACTCCATTGGAAAGCACTCATTTCATACGGTCGCATGCCTTTGTGAAAAGGTAATGCCGTAATACAGGTTTCAAAGTCTATAAAATGCAGCGGATATTTCCATGAGTTGATTTCTTCTTTCAATTCCCTTGCAATCCATTCTGATTGAGCTTTAGTATTGTTTATCTGTATCAATCTGCGTTCACCCCAAACGCCTTCAAAAGCTTTTTCAGGCAAGGCATCTACATCTAGTTTCTTGTCTCCAATTAAAGCATTGGCAACGGATTCCTTGTTTTCTTTGATATTTCCTAAACGGTAAACATCCCTGATATGTAATTCCGGTTTCGGCATTTCCTTCCAACATTCATGGTAGCCGTTTTTATCTTCTCCGGCATTGTATTCACAAGAGAAGCAATTTATATTCAAAGGCTCCCGAATTTTAGCTCCTTTCTGTAAGCTTTCACAATAGACCTTGATGGCATTTTTAATGATTGAGCTGCGTTTTTTTACTTCATCGTTTACATCCACCTTCACCATAAAATCATCCTTTCGGATAAGTTTAGGATCACCGATAAAGTCAATCTCGTAAAACTTAAACTGATTATGAGCTTCTACTTCTTTGAGCTCAAATAAAGCATTTAAGCCATCTATTTGGGTTCGTTTGGCTTTGTCCGGAACAAACAGAAAACAGTCGATATGAGCATCCGGAAATACTTCCTGTAAAAGCTCCTTTTGAAATGCAATATCCTCGAGGTATTCATCCCAACCTTTGTCAAATTTCGGGTTATCAGAATCAAAGCCTTTGGATTTCACCTCAATAATCTCAAAACGATTGCCTTGCTTGACTAAAATATCAATGGCAGCAACTTTGCCTTCCGTTAACAATGCCGGTTCAAAAAGGATTACGTTTTCTTTTTGCAGCTCTTCTTTGGTTTGAGCTATGGCACTCTCCAGTCCGAGTTCGTTTTGTATGCGAATACCTTCCGGAAAATGAAGTGTAGCCAATTTACCAACGGCATAACCACCTTCGGCAAGGTATTCCATGTATTCGTTACCATCATTGGCAGATGGGTAGCCGTTTTTCTTGTAATAGAGCTTGGTCGGGCAGCTACGAGCTACCTTAAAATCAGACTTGGATAATATTTTTGAAAAGTCGGTTTTCATAAAATTTATTGCAGAAGTATTGCAACTCTTTTCAGAAATTCACGTTCCATTTTGTTAAACATCTCGATATTAAAATCTTTACTTTCCTCATTATTCACAAAGGATAAATCA
>JAGQWA010000472.1 GCA_020437725.1 Bacteroidota bacterium
ATGTTAGTTTACAGGAATATTGAATTATTACCTTGCAAAGGCTAGTTTCAGCATTACGCAAGTTATGAGTTCACATTTCTTTACCAATAATTATGGCAATTCCCTTTACGATAAGTTCAAGGGCATTTTTGAAACCATGCATAACCTTTATGCATTCCATGCCGTTGTTGGTTACTTCAGGTCATCTGGCTATTTTCAGATTCAACCCTATTTAAGTAATCTTGAACAAGTGCGCATTTTGGTGGGCATAAATGTAGATCAAATGTTCGCCCTGGCGCAGAAAAAGGGTTTATTGTATTTTGGAGATGAGCAAAAAACGAAAGAAGAATTTCTGAAGTGGTTTGTGGAAGATCTGAGAGAAGCGAAATACTCAAAGGAGGTTGAAGATGGCATTCTAAAATTTATCAACGATTTAATAGATGGGAAAATTGAAGTAAGGGCTCATAATTCAAAGTCGATACATGCTAAATTTTACTTGTTTTTACCGCAAGAACATACCGAGCATAGCGATGGTTGGGTGCTTATGGGCTCCTCGAACTTAACCGATGCAGGTTTAGGAAAAAAGCAATCGCCCAACTATGAAATGAATGTGGCGCTAAAGAATTATGATGATGTAAAATTTGCTTCTAATGAGTTTGAACAACTCTGGAAAGAGTCAACTCCAATTCTGCCAACAGATATAAAAGAGTACCGTAAGAAGACACATATTGGACAATCCTTTACACCTTTTGAGATTTATGTAAAACTGCTCATTGAATATTTCGGTAACAACATTGACTACGATCCTGATACGGTTGGCGACTTGCCTAAAACCTACAAAAAACTGAGTTATCAAATTGATGCCGTAAATCAGGGTTTTCAAATGCTCATGGATCACAATGGCTTCTTTTTGGCTGATGTGGTTGGTTTAGGAAAAACAATTGTAGCAACCATGATTGCAAAGCGGTTTTTAGTGGCTAACGGTTCTTTAAACACAAAAATCCTAATCGTTTATCCGCCTGCATTAGAAAAAAACTGGAAAAACACATTTAGAATGTTTGGTATTGACCGCCATACCAAGTTTATAACAAACGGACGATTAGAACATATTTTAAAAGGAAACGACTTAAACTATTGGGCCAAAGAAGATTATGACTTGATTTTGGTTGATGAGGCACATAAATACCGCAACCACCGTTCAATAGCCTTCGACCAATTGCAGCGAATTTGTAAAGCCCCTAGAAATGGTGATGGCTTAGTGCAAGGCAAAAACAAAAAGGTGATTCTCATTTCTGCCACTCCTTTGAATAACCGTCCACAAGACCTTTACTATCAATTGCTTTTGTTTCAAAATGCTAGAAAAAGTACATTACCCGTAAACAACTTACAGAGCTTTTTTGGACCAATCATAAGAGAGTACAGGGACATTATGAAAGACCCCGAAACGAATATTGAGAAGATTCGTGAAATCTATAAATTAATTAGGGAAAAGGTAATTGAGCCCATTACCGTACGCCGAACAAGGCAGGACCTTAGAAACTATCCTAAATACCTTGACGATTTAAAACAGCAAGGCATCAATTTCCCTGAAATAGCCGGATTAAAACCTGTTATTTATGATTTAGACGCCGCATTGAGTAAACTGTTTTATAGAACCATTTTTTATTTGACTGATGACGATAAGGTAAACTACTACCGATACCAAGCCATTCGTTTCTTAAACGAAGAACTGCAAGACACCTATTACGATCAGGCTGTTTTAGTGTCTAAATCATTGGCTGGTATTATGAAAACCCTTATGGTGAAACGATTGGAAAGCAGCTTTGTGGCCTTTAAAATCACTTTGAGAAACTTATTGACTTCTACCGACCGAATGATAGAAATGTTTGATAATAACAAAGTGCTAATTGCTCCCGATTTAAATATTAACGAGCTAATGGAAAAGGGCTTTAGCGTTGAAGAAATTGAGCAAATGATTATGGAGCTCAACATTGAAAACCCTAAAAACAATGTGTTTGCCGCCAATGATTTTGATGAAGAATTATATAAAGGTCTAAAGAAGGACAGGCTATTTTTAAATGAATTATTTGAAGCATGGGACAAAGTAACCGCCGACCCCAAGATTGATAAGTTTTTTGAAATATTGGATGCAGAGCTATTAGACCGCAGCCGAAATCCTACGGGGCAATTGGTGATTTTTACCGAAAGCAACGACACGGCTCAATATCTTGAAACACAATTAAAAAGCAAATTGACTCAAGGTGTTTTAAAAATTAGCTCTGATAACCGCAAAAAGGTATTCAATACCATTTTAGAAAATTTTGATGCCAATTATTTAGGTCAGCCCAAAAACGATATACAGATTCTCATTACCACCGATGTGTTGGCTGAAGGGGTTAACCTGCACAGAGCCAATGTGTTGGTAAACTACGATACTCCTTGGAATGCCACCCGGCTCATGCAACGCACCGGAAGAATAAACCGGATTGGCAGCGTAGCGGGGGTGGTGTACAATTATATTTTCTATCCATCAAAACACGGCGACGAAGAGATAAAACTCTATAAAAATGCACTGGTAAAACTGCAAGGTTTCCACTCTGCATTTGGTGAAGATGCCCAAGTGTT
>JAGQWA010000473.1 GCA_020437725.1 Bacteroidota bacterium
CTACTATGTTATGAAAACAGCAATTGGATTGTTATCAGACAAAATGATAGTTGATTTATAAATCACCTTTTTCTTGGCATAAAAAAACCGTTAGAGATGTTCTAACGGCTTTTCATTGTTGGTGATTTGGCTGGGACTCGAACCCAGGACCCTCTCCTTAAAAGGGAGATGCTCTACCAGCTGAGCTACCAAATCGGCCAGCGTTTCTTGTAAACGCGGGTGCAAATGTATCGTTGTTTTAGTTTCTCGCAAATTCTTTTTAAAAAACAATTGCACAGCAATGTGAAAAACCTTTTTTGTCTATTTCTAGACCGCTGATTTACAGCTTCTTCCCTATTTCAATTTGGTAAATAACATGACGCTTAAATATTTCGGCGTTCATGTTTTGCATCATTTGCATAATGGCTTGGTTCTTGGCTTCGTTTCTTGGCAGCTCAGCTGTGCGATATTGGTCGGTTTTAACCACTTCTTTATAAAACTTGTAAACCAAAACGGTATCAATACCAAATCCCTGAAACTTAGGAGCCACGCCAATTACCATTGCTTTTAGATTATGTATGGAAGTTGATCTTCTAAAGAAATGAAAACGAATGCGATTCCATTTATTGAATCTGCCTTTTAATGGCTTCAAAACAGTGTTTATATCAGGAATTACCACTAAGACACCAATGGGACGGTCTTGTGCGTAGGCAAACCAAATAAACTCTTCAACCAGCACGTGTTTCATGGCTTTAAATAGCCGCATGGCTTCTTCGAAAGAAATGGCGTTGAATTCTGAATTACTGGTTAGCGATTGATTATAGACTTCAACATAATCTTTTACAAAAGCTTCTGCATTGTTTTTTTCGAAGTGTTTGAACTTAAAACCAGGTTTACGGCTAATCCATTCCGCTACTTTGGTAAAACGTTTGGTATCGAACTTACTTCGGTCAATTCTAAATGTAATTTGTTCTCTATGTGGTTTAAAACCATAGTTTTCGAATAGCTTTTGATAATAAGGCTTGTGGTAATTTTCTAAGTAGGTGGGTAAATGAAATCCTTCTACCATTAATCCCCAAAACTTGTCTCTATCGCCAAAATTTATAGGGCCATTGCAGATTTTAGCTCCTTTTTCATCTAACCAATTAAGCGCTGTATCAAAAAGATTATTGGCATATTCCTGATTTTCAACGCACTCAAAAAAGCCAATTCCACCAACAATGCCTTCTTCTTTTTGCGAGTAAAACGCGGCAATTCTGCCAACAGCTCTCTCACCTTCCAACATAACCCAGCGTCTGGCATCTCCTAATTTAAAGGCAGCGTTTTTGTTTCTATTAAATACAAAATCAATATCGCTTTCTAGGGGGAAAATATATTGTGCATCGCCAGCATAAACATTATGCGCTACACGATGAAACAGTTTATTCGATTTGCGGTTAAGTACTTCTATAAGTGCCATAGGCCATGCAAACTTGCATTTTTAACATGGTATTTCTGTTACCAAATCTGCTAATACTACCAACTATATTTGCCTCCCAAACCCAATCTTTATTTTGAAGAAAGTAGCAATCATAACCGGGGCATCATCAGGCATTGGAAAAGCCTGTGCTTTAGCGTTTTCAAATAAGGGTTATAACGTGGCACTTGCCGCGCGAAACCAGAATAAACTTAACGATGTAGTAATTGAATGCGAAACCATTGGGGCTAAGGCAATTGCGGTTTCAACCGATGTTTCTCAAGAAGAAGATTGCAAGCGTTTAATAGAAAAAACAATTGCTGAATTTGGCAGAATTGACGTTTTGGTTAATAACGCAGGAATTTCGATGCGAGCCGTTTTTAATGATCTTGATTTAGATGTATTACGTCAAGTAATGGACATTAACTTCTGGGGTATGGTGTATTGCACCAAATATGCCTTGCCGCATATTTTAGCACAAAAAGGTTCTGTTGTTGGCGTTTCTTCAATTGCCGGATATCGTGGTTTACCAGCCAGAACTGGCTATTCTGCTTCAAAATTTGCCATGAATGGTTTTCTTGAAGCGTTAAGAACAGAGAATTTTAAAACCGGCCTGCATGTGCTTACCATTTGCCCAGGTTTTACAGCCAGCAATATTAGAAACGCGGCCTTAACGGCTGATGGCAGCTCACAAGGCGAATCGCCGCGAGAAGAAATCAAAATGATGCAACCCGAAGAAGTGGCTGACATTATGATTCGGGGTATTGAAAATCGCAAGAAGATTATTACACTTACCACTCAAGGCAAGCTCACCGTTTTTCTCAATAAATGGTTTCCGTCTTTTATGGACAAAATGGTTTACAATACTATTAAGAAAGAGCCAGATTCACCCTTTAAATAGCCACACTATGACTACCACGCCTGAGCATGATGCCAAAATTGCCCAATTAACTTTTGCCAGTGTTTACCCGCATTATGTAACCAAAGTAGAAAAGAAAGGCAGAACGCAAGAAGAGCTAAACCAAGTTATTGAGTGGCTAACAGGATTTGCCAAAACGGATTTGGATAGCCTTATTAAGCGCGAAGTAACCTTTAAAACGTTTTTTGAAGAAGCCACTTTGAATCCTAGCGCCGAGCTTATTAAAGGGGTTATTTGTGGTTATAAAA
>JAGQWA010000474.1 GCA_020437725.1 Bacteroidota bacterium
TAACTGGCTCAATTTCAGACAATACACCTAATAACAACAAAACTTTAGTAAATGGAGTAAACCTTGGCAGACATCTTTTTTACGACAAAAGGCTTTCTAAGAATAATACCATTGCCTGCGCTTCATGCCATTTACAAGAATTTGCTTTTACCGATACTGCAAGATTTTCTAAAGGATATTTAGGTGAATTAACAAGGAGAAACTCGATGGCTCTAATTAATATGAGATGGTCTCCTTCGTTCTTTTGGGATTCGAGAGCTGCTACCTTAGAAGAGCAGATTTTAATACCTATTCAAGATCAAATTGAAATGGGAATGACCCTAGACGAAATGGTTACCAAACTAGAAGGAATAGGCGAATATGAATCACTTTTTGAAAAAGCCTTTGGTGATAAAGGCGTTTCATCTGAACGCGTTTCAAAGGCCATTTCTCAATTTGTGAGAACGCTAGTATCGCAAAATAGTCGGTATGATGAAGCCAATGAAAAAGGCATTGAAGCCGTGTTTACTCAAGAAGAGCAACTTGGATATCAATTATTCAAAACCCATTCTGACCCAAGTAACCCAAGATATAATTTACCTGATTCGCCAGGACGTGGTGCCAACTGTGCTGATTGTCACACGTTAAACACCCCTAGCCTATCTAATTTTAAAATCACAAATAATGGTTTAGACACTTTGTATTCTGATAAAGGATATGGCGAACACAATAGTGCTGATAAATGGCAGGCAACTTTTAAAACTCCTGGTCTTAGAAACATTGAACTTACAGCGCCCTATATGCACGATGGACGTTTTAAAACCCTTAGAGAAGTAATTGACCATTACGATTCGCATATTCAAGAGCACCGAAATCTTGACAACGATATTGTGATTGCAGGGAACTATTCGCCCATGAAATTGGATTTATTAGACTATGAAAAAGACGCCATTATAGCCTTCTTAAAAACTTTAACTGATGAAAAATTTATTAACGACGAACGATACAGCGACCCTTGGTAAATTAATTCGATATCCCGCCGTTGTAGTTATTGTTGCTTCACTTATTTGGGTTTCGGCATGCCAACCAGATGAGTCTAGAAAACCACAGCCCGTAACTGGTAGCATCACGCTCAATTTTATAAATGTGGCTGATGAAGCTGAAATAGAATTAGACAAGACTATTTTTAAAAATGCTGCCGGAAATCAATATGAAGTATCACTTCTACAGTACTATATTTCTAATATTTCGCTTAAAGGTTGTGAGTGTGGGCCATTTGAAGAAGAAGAAAGTTACCACCTAATAAGAATGCTAGATGACCCCAACCTTGGTGGATTTGTAAATGAACACAAAATTGTTATGGACAGCGTGCAGATTGGTAAATATAACGAAATTGAATTTTCAGTTGGGGTTGATGAGATAAGAAATAGCAGCGGTGATATGGTTGGCGCCCTTGACCCTATAAATGACATGTTTTGGGGTTGGCAAACTGGGTATATTTTCGTAAAAATTGAAGGCAAATACTTAGACTCAAGCCTAAATAAACAGGCCTTTACGTACCACATTGGCGGAGACGGAGCTTACAGAACCATAAATTTAAAATTGCCTGAAAATATTACTTTGGAAGAAAATCAAAACATTACCATTGACATATACGCCAATTTAAATGAGATATTCACTAATCCAACCACATATAATTTCAATGAATTTAGTGGAACCATGGCGCCGGGCGATAAAGCAAACGAAGTGGCTAATAACTACGCCAATATGTTTTCATTAGAAAAGCCTTAATCAAATTGTTGCACAATTTGACAAACAATAGCTTTGCAAAATGAAATTGAGAATCGTTCTTGCAACTGCAATTGGAGTCTGTTTTATACTTACTTCTTGCGAAAAGAAATCTGACCAACTCAAAAGAGAAGTTCTTGCTATACATGATGAACTTATGCCAGATTGGCCAAGACTAGACAAGATGAGAATTGAAATTGGTGATATGGCCGACTCCAATCACCTAGCAACAAGAAGTAAGGAAATTCTTGATGTAAAAACGCAGTTAAAGCAAGCATATGATTTTATGGACGATTGGATGACCAATTTTCAAGCTCCAGATAAAACAGTTGATGAATCCATTAAAGTGGCATTTTACCAAGAACAGCTTTTACTACTTGACAGTATGCGTTCAGTAATGAATAAAGCAAAATCTTCAGGAGTGTTAATGATTGAAAGTTTAAAATAGTAATGCACAAAACAATTAGAATTACTAAAACCATTGCGCCAATAACTGCTTTGGCGTTATTGTTATTTGTTTCGGCCTGCAAGCCAGGCAAACATCAATTGCCAATAAAAGGCCCTATTAAATTGGCTGGCCAAGACACTATTTACCACCAAATACCTTCCTTTTCATTTATTAATCAAAATAGAGATACCATAACTGAAGCCTTTGTAAAAGGAAAAGTTTATGTGGCTGATTTCTTTTTTGTTTCGTGCCCAACCATTTGCCAAGAAATGGCCAGAAACATGAAAACAGTTTACGAGAAATATAAAGACCATGAAAATTTTGCCATTCTTTCTCACACCATTGCTCCACGGCAAGACACCCCAGAAAGGTTAAATGCCTATA
>JAGQWA010000475.1 GCA_020437725.1 Bacteroidota bacterium
ATTAATTTTGTTAATAGTTATTTTGCGTTTGGTTGCTTCAACCTTCTGTGGTTAAAGTAAACTTTTCATACATTCAGGTCTTTCCGTTTTGAATGTTATAAACCATGTCGTAAATAAGGTAATTGATACCTACAACAGGGTTACAATTGTTCTTTCATACGCCTATAATTTTGTGACTACTTTGTGACCGATTATCAATGTCTGGGTGACTTGATAATGATTCAAAATTAGTTCTGCGAGCTTTTCAAAACATGATAAATGTCCTTGCAGTCGTCAAGTTTCACTTTTAACTTTATCGTCAGAGAAATTGATACAGATCAAGTTTTTTATTGCAATTAACGTAACTGCGTAATGGCTATCCAGCAAATATTCGTCAAATGCCACAATTGCTCATGCATGTCTGGCCCATTTATGGCGCTTAGTAAGGAGCAAATGGCCCGTGTGGATCAAAATAGAACTGAATTGACCTATAATAAAGGTGAAACCATTTGCAAGCAAGGCTCCTTTATTTCCAATATGATCTTCATTAAAAGGGGGCTTGTAAAATTATATCTCGAAACAAAACCTTCACCAACGGTTATTTCCGTTGAAAAAAACGGGTATTTCATCGGCCTTCAATCAATTACAGGCCAAAGTGTATTTCATTATTCTGCAGAAGCACTTGAAGATACCGAACTGTGCTTGGTAAATATTGACGTATTTAAAGAGCTTATTTTAGAAAACGCAAAATTTGGTGCCGGTATTATTGAGTACATCAATAACGACATGATCAAGCTTTATGAACGTTTTCACTCCATTACTCATAAACAAATACATGGCAGATTCGCTGAGTTTTTACTCTATTTAAAGGACAATATCTACCAGCAAAATCCATTTGCGCTTTCTATTAGTAAAAAGGATATGGCAGACATTATCTCAACATCGAATGAAAGTGTTTCGCGGCTTTGTTCCGAGCTCAAAAAAGAAGGTATTATTGAAGAAAAAGGAAGAACCATTACGGTGCTTGATGAAGAAAAGCTTAAGCAAATAAGTAAATTCGGTTAATTCTTAAACTTCTTTTTAGTTATTGTATAGGTAGATGTAAGTACATTTACACAAAATCCACATATCAAAACCATGAAAAAACTCTCTCTATTATTACTCCTATTAGTAGTTGTTTCTCAATTCTCGTTTGCACAAAATTTTGAGGGCACAGCCGTTTTTAAAATCACGTACGATCTGCCAGATGAAATGAAAGGGCATGAAGGAATGCTCCCATCCGAATATTTATTTCAGATAAAAAACGAAAAGTCGCGTATGGAGGCAAGCTCCATGATGGGAAAAACTGTTGTCTTAAATGACAATGCAGCAAAGACCTCCGTTGTGTTAATGGAAATGATGGGCCAGAAAATGAAAATGACTTTGGATCTCTCAGAAGTCGATAAAAAGGTAGGTGAATCAACAAATGGTGTTAAAATACAATATGTAGATGGCACCAAAGTAATAGCAGGTTATACATGTAAAAAAGCTAAAGTTGAAGTTGCTGGAGAAGGAGAAGAAAAGAATCAAGATCTTATATTTTATTATACAGATGAAATAGCACCTATTAAAAATATGCAAGGGTTTGAGGGTTTGAGCTTGAAGGGAATGCCGTTGGAATTTAGTATTCATAATAAACAAGGCATTAAAATGCTAGTTACTGCAACCAACATTGAGAAAAAATCAATTGATGACAGTGTTTTCGATATTCCTGAGGGTTATACCGAAATGCCTGCGAGCATGAAGCAGGCAATGCAACAACAGAAATAATAATATGAGGAAGTGGACGTATTTGTTTGTCTACACCCTTCCTATAACCGTTTACTTAGCTTTTAATCTGAAGGGTGTATTTTCTTTCCTTCCCATACTCGTCTTTTATGGGTTGGTGCCTTTGGTTGAACTGCTAACCAAACCAAATCCTACTAACCCTGAAGATTTGGATGAGCGAGGAAAGAAGAGATTTTATGATTTCTTGCTCTATGCATCCGTACCTGTTCAGGTCGGATTCCTGTTTTACTTCTTTCATGTAATTTCTACCGACTCATTTTCATTCATAGAATATGTAGGCATTACACTTTCCATGGGGTTAATGTGTGGTGTGTTTGGTATTAATATAGCTCATGAATTGGGGCACCGACCTAAACGGTACGAGCAGCTACTGGCGGAAATTCTTTTGCTCACATCCCTTGAAATGCACTTTCTTCCATACCACAATAATGGACACCATAAGAACGTGGGCACCAGAAAAGACCCTGCCACTGCCCGTAAAGGAGAGCCTGTATATGTTTTTTGGTTCCGGTCTCAAATTGGAAGCTACTTTCAAGCCTGGAGCCTTGAAGCCAAGCGTCTGAAAAAAAGAAGTATGATGCCCTATTCATTAAAAAACAGGGCCTTTGCCTATACAATTATTCAATTGGTTTTCATTGGTGCTATATACTATTTCTATGGCCTGTTACCCCTGTCACTTTTTACGATTGCTTCCGTATTTGGTATTCTTTTGCTTGAGACAGTGAACTACATTGAGCACTATGGGTTGATGAGAACCCAGAATGAATCAGGTTATTACGAACGTGTAAT
>JAGQWA010000476.1 GCA_020437725.1 Bacteroidota bacterium
AAAGGTTCTTTTCTTCGCCTGTAATTAGGTTAAACTCATAGATGTCAGAATTGGTGCTTTCAGCGTATTCCTTTCCCTTTTGCTTTTTGCATGTGTAGGCACTTCACTTACCATCAGGGCTACACCCCCATTCTTCACTTCCACCAAAAGGATTTAAAGGAGAATCGTAACGCTGGCCTTTAAGAATATCCAAAGGCTGGCCGGCCAGTTTTCCATTGGCGTAGTCTTGCACAAAAATGTGACTGTACGAGTGGTCTGTCCATGCATCCCAATGGCGGTACATTAGTTCATCATAAACCCTTCCGTTGGCCAAAGGCAAATCGGGGTAACGGTCTTGCGTGGTTTTATCGAGCTTTACATTGGCTGAATAGCCAATTTTATTGCCCGAAGGGGCATAGTGAAAGCCTGTAATTCCGCCTTCTACATTGGTAATTTGAGTTGTTTTTTCGGTTGAAATATTCAACTCAAAAAGCTGCACCCCATTTTCGGCAATGCCCATATATCCAATGGCACTGCCATCAGGACGCCATTCTTGGCCCCAGCATGATGTGGCAATACTTTCAGTCAAGTTTTTAGCTTCTCCGCCATCAGCCTTTTTAAGGTAGATATTGGTTAAGCCTTTGTTTTTTTCAATGCTATAATCGGTAACAGTATAAGCCACCCACTCGCCATTTGGCGAAACCACAGGCGAGCCTACACGGTCTAAATCCCAAAGTAACTCTGGGGTTAATTTGTTTTTAGCCAACGCCGCATTAATTGCAAGGAAGGCAAGGAGTAAAAAGCTAAAATTTTTCATGCCTAATTATCTAAGTTGAACGAGTTTTTGAGTGATTTTATCGGCAGGAAGATTGCTGCCTAATTGATGGCTTGAGTTGGTATTGGTGTAACCATTATTATCTTCAACATGCCACCAGTAATTAACACATTCAATTTCTTCGAAATACACTTCGCCGCTCATGTCGGTTTGGTCGGTTAAAATGGCGTTTGAGCGCGATGTATAATCTGCTTGAGAAGTAAAGAGCTGAACGGTAGCATTCGGCGCTTTGTCGCCTGTTTCATAACTCACCACCAATTTCAATGTTCCGGTTTTAGTTGTTGGTTGATTGTCGGGAGTTTCGGTTCCACAACCAAAAATGCCAAATGATAGAATGGCTAAGCCTGCAAGTAAAGTGTATTTCATAACCAAATTTTAAGTTGGACGAAAATAGTTGTTGAATTGCCTTTGCTGAAATTTGAATTTACTAGTGGTAAAAGCACTTGTAAATGGTTCTATTTGCACCAATATTTAGTGTATGGAAGGGGTTTTAATTGCCGAACTTGATTTAATTGGCAAAAAGGATACGGGTTCTACCTATTTTTTTAATACTGATGGTATGACAACTGGCATGATTGGCTATCGAACTGCCAACTCCGTTAGTGGAAGGCATTACCACAAAGGCCTAAGCCAAACCAAGAACCCAGAAACCTTTCTGCTCATTACAGGTACCATCAAGTTGCGATGCATTAATACCCAAACCAACCAAGACCAAACTTGGACTGTTGCCGCACCTAAAAAGGTACAATTCTCACCGCTTATTTGGCACGAAGTTGAAGCTTTAACTGATATCAGTTTTATTGAGCTTAACAGCTTGCAAGAGCATATTGATGATACCTTTTACGATTTTAAAGTAGAGTAAGCATGATGGCTCAACATAAAATTGCAGACCCCCTTGGCCAAGCCCTTTTAGATCATTATAACTCGGGCACTGCAAAGCGCATACAAGTGCTATCGCCCGATGTTGACGATGATGTTTATAGCACGCAGTCGTTTTTTACGCCTTTTAATGGCATGCCAGAAGTAGAGCAGCAGGCAATGGCTATTGCTCGAGGTAAGGTGTTAGATGTTGGCGCTGCCGCCGGTAGGCATAGCATCTTGCTTCAAGATAGGTTAGAAGTGCATGCGCTTGAACAATCGCCAGGGGCAGTAGAAGTAATGAAAAGGCGCGGTATAAAAAATACCCATTGCCAAGACTTATGGCTGCATTATGGAAACTACGACACCATACTACTATTAATGAATGGCATTGGCCTGGCAGGTTATCGTAAAAATGTGCCAAAGCTTTTGAACCATTTTGCGGCCATGTTAAATGAAGGTGGGCAAATTTTATTCGACTCAACCGACGTAAAATATTTATATGCAGATGCCGAAAGTCTTTTACATTTAACTGAAATAAAAGACTACTACGGCGAAGTGCTATTTGAATTCAAATACAAAGGGCAAAAAAGTGGTCAATTTCCGTGGGTTTACGTTGACCAACGCACCATGCTAGAAACCGTGCATAAAGCTGAATTGAAGATGGAAATTGTTGCATCGGCAGGACGACATGGACAATATCTTGGTAGAATTACTTTAACTTAAATGGCTACATTGGCTTTTAGAGTCAAATTTTTTATATTTGATAGCGGTTGGGTTTTTCTAAAAACTAATTAATATGTCGTTAGAAAAACCATATTCATTGAATAACAGATTTGAAGGTGTTGCCTATTGGGTAATGCATCCGCCTTTGAGTTTGCTAGAGTCAGAAGACAGGCAACGGGAGTTTCTTATTAC
>JAGQWA010000477.1 GCA_020437725.1 Bacteroidota bacterium
ACCTGGCCATAAGATATGGTCATTTTACTTGGGAAAAGTGGGGCATAAATACTATAGTGACAAAGTTGGCCCAAGTTCCTTATTTGATATAGGGAGCATTACTAAATCATTCACAGCAGCAATAATTTTACAGTTAGAAAAAGAAAACTTGCTAAGGCTTAACGATACTGTTTCTGATTGGCTCCCCCAGTATCCTAAGTGGGGAAATATTACTATTGAACAGCTGCTAAATATGACTAGTGGCTTGCCTGATTACACTAACTCGCCTTCATTAAACTTTGAAATGAAGAAAAGGTTAGATAAGGTGTGGGCAAACAAAACATTAATAAGCATTGTTTATCCGCCTAAAGGTTTGGCCCCACCGATGCAAGGAGGTTATAATTATACAAATACAGGCTATATATTGCTGTCAATGATTGCTGAGAAAGCCAGTGGCGAGCCTTACTCGTTGTTGCTTAATAATTTAATCAAAAAAGCAGGCCTGAAGGACACGTTTTATCCTGTCCCAAAAATGGACGAAGGGGTTAAACAAAGGATGGTACATGGATATAGTTTTAACCTTTATGAAAACCCCGAACTGTTAGGAAGAGACGTTTCAAATAATAATCTTTCATGGGGCGCTGCAGCAGGGGGGATTGTGTCTAATAGTGCTGACATAATCCACTGGGTAGAGGGTTTGTTCATAAGCAATAAGATATTAGACAATGGCCAAAAGAAACAATTGGGTTCATTAGTCTCGTTTGCCACAGGCAAGCACATTGTCCAAGTGACCGCTAAAGATCCTAAAGGGTTTGGTCTAGGGGTGGTGCAACAGTATGTCCCGTCTATTGGTAGGTTTTGGTTTTATGAAGGATCGACACTTGGTTTTCGTTCGGTATATATATACGTACCGTCTACTGGCATTATCATTTCTGCTGCAGTTAATAGTGCAGTATATTCTGGGACAGACAAAATAGGCGGCCTTATTGAGAACTTATATGAAGCAGTTTTATCGAGTGGCGGAATGCGCCGTAAATAATTAGAGAGGCGGCCAAGGGAACTTCCCCCTCAGCCGCTCGCAGAACGGTACGTGATTCTCAGCTACTCTCACTGAGCTTTGATTTTGAAAGCAATGCCATTTGCTAGCTTAAAAGAGCAACAAAATATTAAGGTTTTTAGCCTATATTTTATAGTTTTTTTGACACTGTTGCAAAAAAATATTCAATAGTTTAACGGTTTACTTCGGAGTTATTTATATGAAAAAATACGACCTTCTAGATGTATTTAATAAACATGTGGAAGCTGAATTGAATAGAGACTTGGAAACAACCTTATCGACTATGGCGCTTGACCCACATATTAATAACATCCCAACATTAATTGGTGGTGAAGGACTTGAAAAAGTTAGATTGTTTTACAAGGGGTTAATCCCTGAGGGAAAATTCTTTCCTCCAGATACTGAAATGTATCATATCTCCAGAACCATGGATGAAAAGCAATTGGTGGATGAAATGATCTTTAAATTTACGCACTCTACAGAGATAGGGTGGATGCTTCCCAAAATACCTCCTACTGGCAAGAAAGTTGAGGTGCCCCTAATAGTAATAGTTGGTTTTTCTGAAGGGAAAGTATCTCATGAGCATATTTATTGGGATCAAGCGAGTGTGCTTGTCCAAATTGGTTTACTCAATGCTGGTCAACTCCCAGTTTCAGGCATAGAATCAGCTCTAAAAATGCGATCTCTAAAACAGCGAAGGGAAGTGTAATACCACAGGTTTTATAATGCAGTTAATACAGCACTTTTCCATTTTGCATTCCATGCCGCACTGTGAATCTGAGCTCGTAACTGCAGAATTGGATCTAAACCTTCTCGGCTCCATTTCATATGTTGTTGGCCTTTACATCTTTGATTAATTAAACTTTCTACTGTGGACTCCGCAAGGTTGCTTGTAAACACAAGACCAGACTTTTTACGTTGTCTATAATCAACAATTTTATGCCTATTATTTTTTATGTAAGTTATAAACTCAGAAAGTTTCTTTACTATCTTCTGTGTTGTTATCATAGATTTTAATTGTTCTAAACGTGTAAGTGCCATTGAAACATTACCTCTCCATAAATGCCATTTAACTCGTAAAAATTTGGGTTTTATTTCCTCTGGTAGAGAAATATTTTCTATCTTCATGGAAATATGAAACCAATCCAGAATAGAGGTAACTTTTTGACATAAAGGTTTCAGGGCGTCAACAATTCTCCAACAGTTGGCAGCGCCATCTGATAACGCAGTAATATGCGTGTTGGGAGTCATGCCTTCTTTTATTGCTGCAACAATTGTATTTGAAATCATTTCTTTTCCGTTATCATCCAGCGTAGATGCAGCGCAAGATTTACTGGACAAATAATTACGAGTACCTTTTTCGTTACTCTTAATTGCATCTGGGCGGTAGAAAACCGATGTCATGGCTTCAAAGCTCCTTATATCAGTCTCCTTAGACTTTATATGACCACCGTCAATATTTAAAATAAGCTCTTTTGCTTCTTTCACTTTTAACATCGACTCTTCTTCTTTATTCACAATCTTTAAGGCTTC
>JAGQWA010000478.1 GCA_020437725.1 Bacteroidota bacterium
TGTGGCAAGAGCTCAGTTAGGTTTTCAAATTCATTTCTAGCAACCACAATTACCGAAATGGGCGGCAACTCGCCATTATTGGCTAATGTTTCTTTCTTTCTAATTACCAATGGCAAAAAGACAATTAGTGCCACCAAAAGGTTAAGAGTGAAGAAACCAATAACCAGCCACGAAAAGAAGTTATCAATAAATAAGGGGTATTCCATTCTATTTCAATAGCCAAAAGTAGCAAGTGGCAACATTGCTAATGGTTCAATTATTAGCCAATTTCTTAACAAGTGGTTATTACCATCTAGTTTTGCGTGGCATTACGCTTTTCTATGCAATTCAATCTTCTAGCAACAGATAAAAAAACAAAGGCTCGGTACGGAAAACTGGTTACCGACCATGGCGAAATTGAAACGCCTGTATTTATGTCGGTAGGTACTTTGGCCAATGTTAAAACCGTGCACACCGAGCATTTGGAAAACATGGTTAATGCGCCAATTATTTTGGGTAATACCTACCATTTATACTTGCGTCCTGGTTTAGAAACTTTAGAAAAAGCTGGCGGAATGCACGGGTTTATGAATTGGAAACGACCAATACTTACCGATAGCGGCGGTTTTCAGGTGTATTCGCTTTCAGAAATTAGAAATATAAAAGAAGAAGGTGTTCAGTTCAAATCGCATATTGATGGTTCTAAACACTTTTTCTCGCCCGAATATGCCATTGATGTGCAACGAACAATTGGCGGCGATATTATGATGGCCTTTGATGAATGCACACCATACCCTTGCGACTATACTTATGCCAAGAACAGCATGCACATGACCCACAGATGGCTAGACCGATGCGTTCAACAGGCAAAAGATACTCAACCTAAATATGGACATGAGCAAGCATTATTTGGAATAGTGCAAGGCAGTGTTTACAAAGATCTTAGAGTTCAATCAGCCGAGTATATTGCCAATAGTGAGTGTTTTGGCAATGCAATTGGTGGTTTATCTGTTGGCGAACCCAATGAGATGATGTATGAAATGACCGATGTGGTAACCGATGTTTTTCAAAAAGAAAAACCGCGATACTTAATGGGAGTTGGTAAACCAGAAGATTTACTTGAATGCATTGAAAGGGGCATTGATATGTTTGATTGTGTAATGCCAACACGAAACGGAAGAAACGGAATGATTTTTACCGTTGATGGCGCTTTAAATATGAAAAACGCCAAATGGAAGAATGATTTTAGCCCATTAAACTCTACACCTATTAGCGATTTAGATCATAGATATACAAAGGCCTACTTGCGCCACTTAATAACTTCTCACGAAGCACTTGGAGCCATGATTGCATCGCTCAATAATCTCATATTTTATCAATGGCTTACCAAACAAGCAAGAGAGCACATTAAAGAAGGCACGTACTTTGAATGGAAGCAAGAAATATTACCCATCATTTCAAGAAGGATATAGGTGCTAAAAATTGCCGATAGATACATAATTAAGAAGTTCATCTTCACGCTCATTTTTATTCTGGCTATGCTCAGTTTAATAATTGTAGTATTTGATGCTTCTGAGAAAATAGATAAGTTTCTGCAAAAAGATGTGCCAACACAAGCTATTTTACACTACTATTTTCTCAACTTTCTACCTTATGTTCTAGACCTAATTAGCCCACTTTTCATATTTATTTCAGCGTTATTTATTACGTCGAGAATGGCGTATAATTCTGAGATTGTGGCATTTCTCTCGTCTGGAACTAGTTTTTTTAGGTTGTTAAGACCCTATCTTATTTCAGCTGCCTTGCTGGCCGGTGTTATTTTTTACCTTAAAGGTTGGGTTGTGCCAAATTCTAACCAAGGAATGATAGATTTTGAACGTGCGCATCTAAACAAACATCGCGTGCAGGGAAACGACAATTTGCACCGCCGAATTGAAACTGGGCGTTATTTTTATTTTGATCGGTATAGATACAAAGACACCATTGGCGATAAGTTTTCTTACGAAGAATTTGACGGGTTAACCTTAAAGCTAAAACTTACAAGTACTTATCTTAAATGGAACGACGCCAAGCGCAAGTGGTATGCCCACAAATACTTTATGCGAAAGTTTACACCAGATGGCGAGGTAATTAGCAAAGGAGATACTTTTTGGGTTGATTTGAAATGCGACCCAACCGCTTTTACACGCACCGAAAAAGGCATGACCGCGCTAACAAATCCAGAATTAGCAGAATTTATTGTTAGAGAAACCGCAAGTGGAAATCCGTACATAAGACCATACAGAGTGGAGTTATACCAACGGTATGCTTTTCCCTTTGCATCGTTTATTCTTATAATGATTGCTGTAGCAGTATCATCTAGAAAAGTGCGTGGCGGAACGGGAACTCACTTAATGCTAGGGTTGCTTATTGCGGTAACTTTTGTGGTGTTGGTAAGGTTTACTTCAACCTTTGCACAGCAAAGCAGCCTTAACCCTATGGTGGCGGTTTGGATACCTAATATCTTTTTTATTTTCTTGGCGATTTTTATGATTTATAAAGCGCCAAAATAGCATTAGTAATCCCTATTTCTCTACATCAAAACCAATGT
>JAGQWA010000479.1 GCA_020437725.1 Bacteroidota bacterium
TTTCAATTGTTTTTTCAATTTGTCCAATTGAGTTTCTGCCTTTGTTTTCAAGTCAAATCCTTGCCCAGATACAAATTGCTTAAACTCAGCAAAAAGGGCATCATCTACTTTAAATTCTTGCGGCTCACCTATTTCTGCATTGTTGAGTCTAAACTTAGTGGCAAAATCAAATATCAAATACTGGTCAATTAATCCTTGAACCACTTCATTGGGCTTTTGATCTTCAACTTCAATGTCAGGGTCAACCCCGGCTCCATCATAAACCAATCTTCCACCAGCCGTTGCAAATTCCTGCTTTAGTGAATCTGGAAATGCATGTACTTCACCATCATCATCTTTTGACGCGTAATCCAAACGTTGTATGCATCTGCCACTTGGTATGTAGTACTTAGAAATGGTAACTTTTACCTGAGTGTTATAGGTTAATGGCACAACGTTTTGCACCAATCCTTTGCCAAAAGAAGTATTGCCAACAATAATGGCTCGGTCATAGTCTTGCAATGAGCCCGATACAATTTCGCTTGCCGAAGCTGAATTTTCATCTATCAAAACCACTATTGGCAACTCCAAGTCGTAAGGAGATTGATTGGTAGTATATGTTCGGTTATTGTAGGTGTTTTTTCCTTTGGTTGTAACCACAATTTCGCCCTTTTTTACAAAAAGATTTACTAGTTCTACGGCTTCTCTTAATAACCCACCCGGATTTCCTCTTAAATCTAAAATTAAACCGGCTATTCCTTCCTTTTTAAATTCTGACAGGTGTTTTTTAACTTCAAGTGCACCTCCATCTCTAAAGTTTGAAAACTTTATATAGCCAATTTGGTTACTCAATTTTTTGGCGAAAGAAACGTTGTCAACCTTTACTTCTTCCCTATTAAATGTTACAATTTTTGGGGTTGGCTCGCCCATTCTTTGAAATTTTATTGACACTTCGGTGTTCGGTTCTCCTTTAAGAAAGGGGCCTAGGTCTTTTACTTTTGAATCGGTAACATCTTTACCATCAACTTCAATCAAAACATCGCCAGGAAGCATTCCTGCTTTGTCGGCAGCAAAACCTTTATAAATTTCAAGAACCGTAAACTTTCCGCTCTTTTGGCCTATGTTGGCACCAATGCCTCCGTAAACCCCAGTTTGTTGAAATTTATAATCTTCAACTTCTGATTCTGAATAAAAAACGGTGTACGGATCTAAATCGGCTAGCATCGCATCAATGCCTTTTCTCATGATTTTGGCATGATTTATTTCGTCAACGTAATTGGCATCAACTTCTTTATAAACTGACACCATAATGTCTATATGCTTGGCAATTTCGTAGTATTGATCGGCAGCCGCTAAAAGTAGGATTGAAAAAGCGGGTAAGGCAAAGTATAATATTCGGCGCTTTAGATTTTTCATATTCACTTAAAGGTTACAGTGTTTTTATTGATGTATCTTTCAATATTCGCGAAATAAGCTCTTTTATGTGGGTTTCAACTTCAGCATAAGAAGCCATATCGCTGCCAGCAAAACGCCAAAAAAGATAATAAGAGTGGTTTTCGCCTTGGTCAATAACACCATTTAACGGTTGAAAATTGTTTCTAAAAGCTTCGCGCATTAAGCGTTTTAGCCTATTTCTGGCAACGGCCTTTTTAAACTGTTTTTTAGAAACAATAAAGGCGCAATTAACAGTTGCCCTATCTGTGGGTAGAACAAAATACCTAACTGAAATAGATTTATAGCGTAGCTGCGAAATGCCATCACGCAAAAAAGCCCTCTGAAACAAGGGCTTAGATTTTATGGAGTTAAATTTGCTCAACCGCTTAAAATATTGGCAAGCGGTTTTAGAAAATTATTGCTTGTGTCTTCTGGCAGAAGAAACTGAAAGGCTTTTACGACCTTTTCTTCTTCTACGTGCTAAAACAGCTCTGCCATCTGCAGTGCTCATTCTTTTTCTAAAACCGTGTTTATTTCTCTTCTTTCTATTTGAAGGTTGAAATGTTCTTTTCATTTCAAAAAGGCATTTTAAAAATGGTTTGCAAAAGTATGCCTTCCGCTTTTAAAAAGGCAAGATTCCGACAGAATTATTTTACTAAATTAATTGCGGCGCACAGAGTTCAAAATCAACTATTTATAAACCAATTACTAGAATTATCGAATAAATGACTAAAAACGACTTTGAAACGACCGAGATATTACTTTATTTTGAACGCAGTTGTGAGAACAACTAAAACATGACTAGGCGAGTGGATTGGGAACCCACTATAATTTTAAATTGAACAGGAAAATGAAGTCGATCACCTTACTTTTATCACTACTTATTTTAAGTACGTGTAACATTAGCTATGCTGCCGTAGATATTTTTCTAACCAGCGAAAGATACCCAAATGCTACCACCTTAGAAGTTGACATACATATTAGAGACCAATCAAGCAACTTTGACTTAGGCGGAAACACAACCAATTTTACCCTTTCAACCATTAATTTTAGCTATTCTACTTTTGGTACAGGAGCGGGTCAACTTTCAGTGAAAACAGGAACTCCAACTCATCATTTAACAGGATATGGCGTTAGTGTTTCAGCGCCAAG
>JAGQWA010000047.1 GCA_020437725.1 Bacteroidota bacterium
GAGAGCTATGGAATGGAGTTTATGTTTAGAAAGAAAGAAGGCCGACTTACTGGCTGGGTGGCCTACACTTTAAGCTGGTCTAAACGCCATTTTGATGAGTTGAACCAAGGTAAAACCTTTTACGCAAGGTTCGACAGAAGGCATTACCTCTCAACGGTTTTAATGTATGATTTGAATGATTACCTCACTTTTTCTGCCATTTGGGAGTTTACAACGGGCTCAAGATTCACTGCGCAAAACGGGCAATACTTAATGCCAAATGCTAGTTTTACGGGGGTTGAAACCATTCCAATTTATACTGATAGAAATGCGGTGCAAATGGCACCAAGCCACCGCCTAGATCTTAACCTAATTATAAAAGGCACCAAAAAGCGAAAGTTTGATGGCGAATGGCATGTTGGAGTCTATAATTTCTATAACAGAGCCACACCATATAGAATAAACTTAGAGCTAACTGAACTTGGCTATAGATACACCCAAGTCGGACTATTTGGTCTAATTCCTTCAATTGCTTACAATTTTAAATTCTAGAATTACCATGAAACATTTACATAAAATACTCGCGCTAATTCTTTGCGCAAGCCTAATGGCTAGCTGCCTACCAGAATCTATTGAAACCGAAGTAGAACAGGCCGAAAGCAAAATGGTAGTGTCAAGCCAAATTTTGCTAAATGGCATTATAGTGGTGGCATTAACCAGGAGCTTTTCAGCGCTTGAAGGCAGTTTTGACGGTGAAATAACCGAAGAGATTCTAGATAAAATTCTAGTTAAGAAAGCCAGAGTGGTGTTGAGTTATCATGGAAAAAATGACACGTTATTTCAGATTGGTAATCAACCCGGATTTTACACAGGTTTTATTGCCAATTTGCAAGATGGCGACCAAATGCAACTAGAAATTTATGATTCAGTTTCTAACCAAACTGTGGTCGCCACATCTACTCAATTGCCAAGCGTAGCGCTTAATAGTATTTCAATTAAAGCCAAATCTAATAACTCATCAATAATTGACACAACATTTATTTTGAATTATAATTTCACTGATAGACCAGAACGAAATTGGTACGTTCTAAGCCTAGTAAATCCAAACGAAATTGGAAACGCTTCTAACCCATTCTTAGGCCAAGCGAGCACTAATTCTTACACTGAATTAATTTCTGATTTGGCTTATAATGACCCTAACATAAGTGTTGAAACCGAGCTACCAGGCTATCAAATGGCCGATACCATGGTGGTAATGTTCACCAACATAAGCGAAGACTACTTTAAGTACTTAGATGCCCGCAGGAGGGGTGGTGGTATTATTTCATCTTTAACCGGTGAACCAATTAATCACCCAACCAATGTTGTGGGAGGCTATGGTTTTTTTAATGCCAACCGGCCCCAATTTATGAGTGTATTTGTTGAGTAACCGATTGTATGGCAAATTGAGCATTGAAGAGTTTTGTAATTTTTTTACCTGAGGCTAACCTTAAACAATAGTTTAGCGTATAATGCTATGGTAAAACACAATTATGAAACACATTATTTCTTTTTTGGTTGTTCTATTTCTTTTTCAGAACGGTTATTCAAATGGTTATTTAGGCGGTGGACTTTCTTATGAAATAGATGATAAAGGCAAGTGCACTTTTATATTCTCATTTTTAAGAGACTGTAAGAATTGTCGAAATGATTCGTGTAATCCTTCAAACCTCTCTTTAACCGCGAAGAATTACTCTAACTCACTTACTTGGAAACTGAAGAGTGAAACCGACGTAACACCTTTTAAGGACTGCTACAACTGTTCTAGATGCTCAGACACTGCGTGCATAAATGGATATGGCTTCAATTTGGTAGTTTTTGAAACATCAATAGACTTAAAAGGCCTTATTAACCAAGGTATTTGCAACATAGTCGCTAGCCTAAACACCAATGCCATTTCTTCATCGGTTAGTGTGGTTTCGAGTGATAAGGTATTTCATAAACTTGAGTTCAATGCTTGCGAAGCCAATACATTAAAACCAGCAATTAGGTTTGCTGAATTAATTGGTCTTGGTGATGATTATGTGAAAAATCGATTTGATCAATCTGATAAAGATTCAGTTTTTTATAGTCTAGAGCCTGTTTTAAAATCAGAAGCAACAAATGCCAGCTACGCAAGCCTTTACGATTATGCTAAGCCCGTTAAGTACTTAGGTTTTCCAAAAGCATTTGATACAGATAAATTTCCCTTTGGTTTTAACTTAGATTCTGCAAAAGGAAGCCTAATGTTTAGACCAATGACATTGCAAACAAGCATGGTCAGAATAAAAAGGCAAGAATATAGAAATGGCAAATTTCTATGCTCCGCATCCACTGATTTATTCATTGGCGTGGTTAAACTTCCAGAGAACAATGTTCCTATAATCTCAGGCATCAATTGTGCTTCTCCAGAACCAGCCAATTTTAAAACCGAAGTTTGTGTAGGTGAGAAAATCTGCTTCACCATTTGCACATCAGACAAAGACACCATAGATAAAGTAACCATAGGCTGGAATGAAGGAATTTCTGATGGCACTTTTACAATTGTGGACACTACCGCCAAACGGCAAGCGGCACGTTTTTGTTGGACTCCTACCGAGGCCGATGCTCGTCAGAATCCGCCTGTTTTTCGCTTTGTGGTAAATGCTTCAGATAACAATTGTTTCGAAAATGGTTTTGCCGGAAGAACTTTCACCATTAGAGTAAAAGAAAAACCAACTGCTACTGTAAAAACGGTAGATGAAAAATGCGGGGAGATTAGATTCATGGCCGAAAAAACTGGAGAAATAGGCATAGGTCAATTTCTTTGGGCTGTTGATGGAAAGTTGTATCCACGACGTGGTGGAACCCATGACACTTTATATCATAAATTTAAAAGGGGTGGTTATTATAGCCCATTTAAACTAATAATAGTTGGTGCAAATGGTTGTAACAACACCTTAACCGATTCAATATATCTAAACCCAGATTTATTAACAAGAAGCGACACCTTTTTAACTGGCTGCGTAAACCAAGAACTTTCTATCGATGTTTCCAAATGGTTTATTGGCACACCACCCATTTTTAATTGGATAGACAATGGAAGCACGAACCCAAAACGCAGTTGGCAACAAGAAACCGATACGCTAGTTAAATTCTATATTCCTGGCGATAGATGTACTGATACAGGTTGGGTTAAAGTGGACTATCAACAAGTAAAAGCCGACTTTAAAATGAGCCCTGGGGTTGGCGATGTGCCACTTACGGTTAAAACCCAAAACCTGAGCGAGAAAGATGCTCGTTTTAACCATTGGACTTTCTATGAAGGCAACAAACAAACACTTCTTAAAGGATGGGATGTTGATTATGAGTACACTATGGTTGGTCTTCACAGTGTAAGGCTCATCAACTATTCTTTTGATTCATTGTGTGTTGATTCAATAACCAAAGTGGGTATTGTTAATGCGTTTCCTACTTCAATTAATGAGTTAAAGGATTTGGGAGTAGAAGTGTATCCAAATCCGGCTGCAGATTTTATTCAAATAACTAATAAAACAAATGAACCAATTTCTGGATGGATTATAGATGTAAATGGAATCGAAGTGAAAAGTTTTAATCTTCAACAAGGAAATCAAAGTATTGACATTTCAGAGCAGGCCAGGGGAAATTATATTATGCATTTATTGCTTAAAAAGCAGGTATATAGTTTACAAATTACTTTGAACTAAACTATAATTTAAAAGACAATTCACTACTAAGTACCCAATTTAAAGTAAGCATTGGTTATTTAATTAGGCTAAAGTGAAGCAATTATAATTTGGCCTAGATTCGTTGGCAAATACTATTTGTAGCAGCATGTATGTAAAACGCCATTATTCATTTTTAATGACCCTACAATGGTCTTACAAACCTTGGTTGTTTGGGGCTCTTTATACGCTAGCGGTTTTTATTATTTACCGAGTGGTTGAATTTAATATTTCGTTGCCTTGGGAGCCCATTGGCGTAATAGGTATTGCTGTGGCCTTTTACTTAGGTTTTAAAAACAATAGTAGTTACGACCGCACCTGGGAAGCCCGAAAAATATGGGGCAGCATAGTTAATAATAGCCGAAGTTTTGGCGCCGCTGTGGTGGCCTTTGTGCAAGGCGAAAATGCACTCCATATTCAAAGAGAGCTTATTTATAGGCATATTGCTTGGTTAACGGCTCTTAGGTTTCAATTGCGCCTAAGCAGACCTTGGGAGCATATAGAAGACCGCTTACAGCGTATGTATATGCCAAACGTGTGCATAGAGTATAACCAAATTCTTGATGCTGAATTGGCCAAATATTTAAACCGTCAAGAAATTGAGCAATTAGATAATGCCACCAACCGAGCCACTCAAATTATGAGAAATCAAAGCAAGCGATTACAAGAGCTAAAAGACCAGGGTTTTTTCGAAGATTTTCGTCACATGGAGTATCATCATTTAATAGTGTCGTTTTACGAAGACCAAGGCAAGTCTGAAAGAATTAAGAACTTTCCTTTTCCAAGGCAATATGCAAGCACAGCGGTTTGGCTTACCATGGTGTTTTGCACATTGCTTCCGTTTGGAATATTAGATGTGTTTGCCAATGTAACTGGGGTGGTTTTTTGGTTGGCGCCCTTAATTGCCGGCTTGGTAATTTGGGTATTTTTTCTAATGGAAAAAATTGGCGATTACTCAGAAAATCCTTTTGAAGGAACTTACAACGATGTGCCAATTACCAATATATCAAGGGCCATTGAAATTGATTTACGTGAAATGATTAACGACAAAGATATTCCAAAACCAACCGAGGCTGAAAACGGCTTTTTGCTTTAATTATTCAACCTTCATCGTAATTTTTGACTTTGTGGTCATAGGCACTTCCATTTCCATTTGCACCGCAGTCATTTTAAGATCTTGATTCAATTCAAAGTTGGACATCCACATATCTTTTTCGCGGTAAACCACAGTTCCTTGTTGTGTGCCTGAAACAGTTTTTATGGTTTCTTCGCCAGTAAAAGCTTCATTTTTCACCACATCAGACACGAAGTCAATGGTTACTTTTCCTCCCTTTACACTTTTAAGGGTGTAGGTATTCGTAATTTTCATGAAGCTTGACGTGTCATCTATGGTCTGTGTCCATGTATCACCAATGGCTAATGGATAGCTGGGAAAAGCTGACATTGACATAGCCATACCAAATCCGCCATTGTTTTGCCCTGATTGCATTTGCTCCATGCTTTCACTCATTTCCATCGAAATGGTTTTACCAGATCGGTCTTGAACAATCGAGCTTTTTTCGTTGAGAATCTCATTAAAGGTATTGTGTAGTGTTTGGGTCATTTCATCTAAACTGTCGCCTACAGTTCTAGAGTCGTATTCAATTCCACCTACAAAAGGGTACTTCATAGAAAAGGTCATATAGGTTATGGTCAATTCGGTAGTAGTTTCAGAAGCAGTTGTTTTAGCAACTTCTAAATTACTTCCCATTCCCATAGATGTAGTGGTGTTCATCTCCATTCCTGATAAACTCATTTCAATTTCCATGTCCATTTTCATGATCATTTCGCCTTTGGTTCCTTTTTTGGGCATGTATTCAAGCAAATACTTTTTTTGGGCAAAAGCCTTAGAGCTTGGTATTAAGGCAATGCAAACGGCCCAAATAATGGCTCGTAGATATGGTTTTTTAAAAAGTGCTATTTTCATTGGGTTGTTATTAAAGAGTGCAGTTATTCAACGCTAAATGTAATTTCTGAATTTACGTCAGCCGGTATTTTTTGGCCGTTTTGTTCAACGGTCATTTCTAGGTCCTGAGTTAAACTTCCACTAATAAACCACATGGTTTTTTCATCAAACACCATTTGGCCAGTTTGAGTACCACTGGCCTTTTTTATGTTTTGCGAGCCATTGTGGTTTTTATTGGTTGAAACTTTGCTCACCATGTCAATATATACCTTACCATCTCTTACATCAGCCAGGGTATAGGTGGTTTTTATTTTCATGGGCGAAGCGGGGTTGTCAACCGTTGATTTCCAACTTTTGCCAATGGCAATTGGCGTTTTTGGAAAGGTGCCACTTGCCATTATTGCCGACATATCTGTGCCACCTGCACCTGCATTTTCTGTAAGTTCTTTGGCAAATTTCGAGTCAATTAATTCGCCATGTTTATCTTGAGTCATGTAATTTTCTGATTCAAAAAGGGGTTTCATTTTTTCGTGAACGGCCTTGGCATATGCTGAACTTGTGTCTGATCTAGAGTCGTAACTCAAGGTGCCAAAGTATTGGTTTGTGAGACCCATTGCCATGTAGTTGTATTTAAAAGAAGTGGTAGTTCTATTAGGATTGGCTTCGGTTACATTCATTTCTGCCCCCATTTTTATAAGCATGTTCATTTCGGTTTGGGTGCCATTTATGTTCATGTTCATATCCATATCAACTACAAAATCCATTTGGCCGGTTTTGCCTTTTTTTGGTTTAAACTCTAATAGGTATTTCTTTTTACCCATGTGGTTTAACTCGGCAAAAGTGTAAGTGCTGGTAATAGATAGAATAAGGGCTATTAAAAGAGTTGCTTTAAAAAACTTCATGCGTTTTATTTGACAAAAGGCAAAAATAGCCACTTATAGCCTTGGGTTATTTTATTATTTCAACCAATTTTTGGCGTCTTACTTTTCTGGCATTTTGTGTTTGGTCATCAGTTGATCTGTATCCAATTGGGCAAACCAGTGTGCTGGTATATTCTGTGTTTTCTAAGCCCAAAAGTTTATTGTAGGCGGCTTTGCTAAATCCTTCCATTGGGCAAGTGTCAATACGCATATCGGCACAAACGGTTAGCAAATTGCCCAGCGCTATATAGGTTTGGCTGGCGCACCAATTGGCAATTTCTTCTGGGCTTCTTTTTTCTATGCTTTCAACCATAAACTTGGTTCTGTTGGCTACTTGTTCTTTGCCAATGCCTCGGTATTTGGCAAATAGCTCGTTAAAGTCTTGCACAAAATCTTTGTCAACCGCGGTTCTGCTAGCCATAACCAAAAGGTGCGATGCATCTGCTACCTGCCTTTGGTTCCAAGAGTGTTGCACCAACTCTTGGCGCAACTCTTGGTTTTCAACCACAAAGAATTTATAAGGCTGCAAGCCATAAGAAGAAGCAGAAAGGCTGAGGGCTTTTAAAATCTGCTCAAAGTCGTCAGCCTTAATTTTCTTAGTTGGATCGAATTTTTTGGTAGCATAGCGCCACTCCAAACTATTTATAATTGAGTGCATTATTGTTGATTTAACTGTAATGGAACTTCCATTAATAATAGCTTGGCGTTGGTATTGGCAGTAATTTCAATTTCTGATGTATCCCATAGTCCGTAACCATCGCGTTTATCGAGCTTTTGATCTCCTACGGTAACTTCACCTTCAAGCACAAATACATACAAGCCGTTGCTTTCATCTTTCCATGTGTAAGTTTTGCTTTTATCCTTGTCAAAATTGCCTAAGTGAAACCAAGCATTTTGGTGCACCCAAACGCCATCATCGTCTTTTTCTGGACTTAGAATTTGATGAAAGTCGTTTTTGAGTTTTTCTTTATCAAGTGTAATCTGGTCGTAACGTGGCGCTACATTTCGCTTGTTCGGAAACATCCATATCTGTAGAAATTTCACTGGGCTATCGCTGTTTTTGTTGTATTCGCTGTGGTAAATGCCGGTTCCTGCGCTCATTACTTGCACATCGCCTTGCTTTATAACAGCCGTATTACCCATGCTGTCTTTGTGTTCCAAGTCGCCTTCAAGCGGAATACTTATTATCTCCATATTATCGTGCGGGTGAGTACCAAAACCCTTTCCGGCAGAAACCCTATCATCGTTTAATACTCTCAGAACTCCAAAATTCATTCGCTCTGGGTTGTAGTAACTAGCAAAGCTGAAGGTGTGATGTGTGTCTAACCAACCGTGGTTTGCATGCCCACGGGTACTGGCTTTATGTAATACGCTTTTCATTGTTTTTTCTGTTTTCTGGTTAGGTAAATGGTTAAAACCAACTTGTTGCATGAGTTTATCGTGTGTAGATTTTGGGTTGTGCTTTTCTGCTGCAATAAGCGTTTTACCAACTGCAATTCCTGCTGCGCCTAATAAACTGTTCTTTAAAAATTTCTTTCTATCCATGTTCAAGTAGTTTTAAAATGTCAACTTATGCTAACCTGAGCTCAGGGTTTTATAACTTAACAATACAAAGATGAAATGGTTGAAATGCCAGGAGAATGCTCAAATCAGGGAAAGACTTGTAAAAATCAGAGATGCTTTTTTTTTCTAAAGTCGTTGGGCGAAATACCCGTGCATTTTTTAAAGAAATTGGAGAAATGAGCCGCATCGTTAAACCCCAATTCATAGGCTATTTCTTTGGCGGTTGAATCGCTAAAAAACAACAGCCGTTTGGCTTCAATGCTTAACTTGCTTTGCAAATAATCTTTTGGCGACTTGCCTATGGCTAGCTTAATGGTTTTGTTCAAATGGTCGGCCGTTACGCCAAGTTTTTCGGCATAATTGGCCACTGAATGGTTTTGATGATAGTCTTTTTCTACCCAATTTTTGAAGCCTTGCACCAGGTGTTGCGAAGCATGAATTTCGTGCGGAGAAGGTGTTTGGTTCAAGTTGCAACGTTTATTGCATTCAATAAGAAATAGCTTAAGATAAGCGCCTATGGCTTGGTCTTTAAACTCATTCTGGCTTTCAAACTCTGCGTTTATTTTTTGGCACAGAAAATCTAACTCTTGGCAAGTTTCATTACTCAAAGCAAGTGGGGCGGCAAAACCATAATCATTAAACAAGTGAATATTGGCAATAAACTGCGAATCGATGTTGTTCTGCAGCAAAAACTCTTGGCTGAATGTCAATGCCCAGCCCTTTGGTTCGGCATCTTCAATAATCTGGTGTACCTGCCCAGGGCCAACAAAAAACACCTGATTGTTGGCCATTTTGTGCTCAGTAAAATCAATTACATGAGTGCCTTGTGCTATTGAATTAAAAACTACTGTGTAATAGTTGTGGCGGTGTGGTTGGTCTGGTTCTCCATGGTGCTGCTGGTAAATGCTTTCAGTTCGCTTAATAGCAAAGTGCATTGCATTTTCTAAATATGGAGATTGGTACGTTTTTATGTTTTGAATAGAAGTCAACTACCTTAAAATGTGGCTTTGCTGGCATTAACAAATATCCACTCTTTACGTTCTTTTTTAAAGATTAATACGCTGGCTTCAAGGTTTTCGGTTTTCCAAGATTCATCTAAATCTATTTGCCAGTTGCGTTGCACAAAATGGTCTTTCACAATTTTGCCTTTGGCAATTTCTTCGCCAAAAACGCTGGCCGTTGTGGCTGTTCTTAACACATGATGATGCTCAGGGTCTGGGCCTTCATATCCATCTTGCGGCGCCACCATTTTTGATTCGTCTAACCATATTGTGCCATAATATTCGCCGTCAACATCTTCAAAAAATCTAAAGTTTGCTTCACAAAATGCTTTGCCATCTTTTATTTCTATTTGGTAGGCGCCATTAATGGTAATTGGCTTGGCCGCCAAACTGTCAATTAGTGTTTCAGAATCATCTATTACCACTTGGCCCCACAAGTTTTCATCAGAACCCCATGGAGACCTATCAGTTTTAATGTTTACCAAAAATGTAGGATATGCTTCTATTTTGCAGAATTCATCTAATTCGGTACTGAATTCTGAAACTAAGTATTCTGCAAAGTCATGGTTTCCCATTACTGCATAAATCACAGCTTTGTCTTTTAATTGAGTTTGAGCAATTTCCATGGCATCCCAGCCCCATGTACCGCAGAAATGGCATCGGGTACCAGTATGTTTGGTAAGCAAACCCAAATATGATTTTGGAACTGTGGCAAGTTCTTCTGGTGTGCCGATATCAGAGCCATTGTCAGGTCCACAGGCTGCTAAAAAAGAAACTATCGAAAGGGTTGAAGCAAGCAAAACAGATTTCATACTTAGTATTTATTAGGGTTAACGTCTATTTTCTATTTTATGGGGTTGAAACAATTCGCAAATATTCACCTTTAGCCTCCTTTTTTGGCCAAATGGTAGTTTGGTGGGGTTAATAAACATTTGAGCTTATACCTGAAAAACGTATTTTTTTTCAAGGCCAATATTTAAAGAAAATCTTCGCCTATGGCTAAAATCACTAGATGGCTAAGTTTCAATTCCTTAATTTTCTTCTATTCCTTAAAACTGTTTGAAATAGCGCTTTTTTCCAAGAAAAATAGCAAATATGGCCTATTTTTCAGCCCCAGTTTACGATTATAACATGAAGTACTCGGCAGCCCAAACCAAACAACTTTCTGAACTTACTCTTCAACTCAAAAATAAATTAGCTTTTGCAGAAGCTGATATCAATTCATTGGTTGAAATTTTGAATTTCCATGAGTACAGATATTATGTGCTCAACGAGCCGTTGATATCTGATACCGAGTACGATGAACTGTTTCATGCCTTAAAAGCACTTGAAGCCAAGTACCCAAATCAGGTTAACCAAAATTCCCCAACTCAGCGTGTATCGAGCGATTTGAACAGCGATTTTCCAACAGTTGAGCATACCGTGCCTATGCTTTCGCTTGATAATTCCTACAATGCCGATGACCTAAATGATTTTGACCGCAGAGTGAAAGAATTGAGCGGAGAAACCGAAGTGAGCTACGTGGTAGAACCCAAATTCGACGGTTCTAGCATTGCCTTGCTATACAAAAACAACCAATTGGTTCGTGGAGCCACTCGTGGCAATGGCGTTGCCGGTGAAGAAGTAACCCAAAATGTGCGGGTAATTCAGTCAATTCCACTTACGGCTGAATTAGACAAGTTGGGAATTGCCCGAGCTGAATTACGTGGTGAAATTGTAATCAGAAAAGACGTTTTTGATGAAATAAATGCCAAGCGCCAAGCCAATGGCGAAAAGCTTTTGGCCAACTCAAGAAATAGTGCTGCGGGTGCACTTCGGGTTAAAGACCCAAAAGAAGCACGAGCACGTGGTTTAGATGCTTTTCTTTATCAATTGGGCTATGCGGTTGATGTTGATGGAAATGACCTTCTGCAAACAGAATTGGTAAGGCATCATGACAATATCGCTCACTTGGCGTCATTGGGTTTTAAGGTGCCAGTTACTGAAAGCAAGCTCTGTAAGAACATAAACGAAGTGGCTGCTTTTGTGCAAGAATGGGAAGAAAAGCGCGATAGCTACGAGTATGAAATTGACGGTATGGTGATTAAGGTAAATGAGCGCCATATCCAGAATAAATGTGGTTTTACGGCACATCATCCACGCTGGGCCATTGCTTATAAATTCAAAGCAAAACAAGGCACAACCAAGTTGCTTGATGTTGAATTTCAAGTAGGTAGAACGGGTGCCATTACTCCCGTTGCTAAAGTAGAACCTTTGGCTTTGGCTGGAGTTATCATTTCTTCCATTTCGCTGCACAACGAAGACATTATTAAGCAAAAAGACATTCGTTTAGGCGACACCGTTTTAATTGAAAGAGCGGGAGATGTAATTCCATACGTAGTGAAATCAATGGAAGAACTCCGCGATGGTTCAGAATCGCCGATTGTGTTTCCAACAGAGTGCCCGGTTTGTAGTTCAAAACCTGAAAAGCCTGAAGGAGAAGCCGTTTGGCGCTGCATAAATGCTGAATGTCCGGCTCAAATAGAAGAACGACTAATTCATTTCGTTTCTAAAGATGCCATGGACATTGATGGTCTGGGCAAAGACATTGTTCGGCGGTTTTACGCCAGCGGTTACCTAAAAACGGTTGAAGACATTTACCAGCTTCCTTATGAAGAAATAGAACAACTTGAAGGTTGGGGCGCGAAGTCGGTTCAAAAACTCAAGAATGGGGTAGAAGCTTCTAAAAACCGAAAGCTCGAAAAGATTCTTTATGCTCTAGGTATTAGACATGTTGGATTAGGTACGGCTAAAATTCTGGTGAAGGAAGTTGAACACCTGTTAGAGCTCAAAGATTTTACCCAAGAGCGCTTGGTAGAACTACAAGATGTAGGCCCCAAAGTAGCCCAAAGCATTACTGATTTCTTTGCCATAGAAAAGAACATAGAACTGCTTCATAATTTAGAATCACTCGGGGTTATTCTCGAAAAACCAGCTGCAGATGAAGCCGCGGGTGGCAAGGTGCTAAAAGGATTAACCTTTTTGTTTACTGGAACACTTTCAAAATTTGGAAGAAACGAAGCCAAAGACATGGTAGAAGAAAATGGCGGTAAAACCGTTAGTGGGGTTTCTAAAAATCTCAACTATTTAGTAGTTGGCGAAAACGCGGGTTCAAAGCTTAAAAAAGCCCAAGAGCTTGGTACTGTGAACATTATTTCGGAAGATGAGTTCTTAAATATGATTCAGTAAATCATTTTGGCAGATTGAATTGAAAAAATGAATAAGGGAAGACGCAATGAATTAGTAAGACTTAAGCACAAAAAGCGTTGCAAAGTGCTTGGTGTTAAGCTCGAAGAAAACTACTGCTACAAGGCGCAAGGAAAACCTTGTAGTTGTTATTTATGTAGCCCATATAAATATAATAGAACAGTGAAATATAAATGGAAACTATATGAGTAAATTTCTTATACATCGCAGAATCCATGTTTTCATTTTCGCATTTCTTCTGGTTTCATTCAATTCTATTGCCCAACAAAAATTCGATGCCAAGTTGCAAGAGCAATTGGTTGGTTACCAAAATGCTTCATTCAAAAAAGATATAGAAGTAAATGTGCTGCTTCAACTCAACAACCCCAAAGAAATTGGGCAGCTAAATACTGATTGGTGCCAAATTAACTCACATTTGGGCAATGTGGCTACCGCTAGGGTTAAGCTTTCACACATGCACAAATTGGCGCCATTGGCCACTGTTACTCGTGTAAACATGGGCGCACTAGAAGCACCTGAAATGGATTCTGTAAAAGTGAAAACCAATGCCTGGGCAGTGCAAAAAGATTGGGGGCCAATAGACCGAGCTTATACGGGTAAGGGCACCATTATTGGAATTGTTGATACGGGTATTGACTATTATCATCCTGAATTTAGAGACCGAACCAAAGAAGACGAAACACGAATACTTTACTTGTGGAACCAATGGGACGACTCAGGTACCAATCCTGATAGTTTCAGTTATGGCTCGGAGTACAACAAAACCCAAAT
>JAGQWA010000480.1 GCA_020437725.1 Bacteroidota bacterium
TAGCTGCGCTGAAACATTTTACTGGCTCTGATAATAGAATGCTTTACCAATATCCTTATGATTGGCGAGCCAGATTGTATAACTTCGACATTATGTTGGTTTTCAGCGTATTAAAATAGGCTTTATGAAACTAGTTCTTTCTTTTTGTTTTGGGTTCATTTTCCTTTTTACAAGTCAATTTGCTAGCGCACAACGCAATGGAAATTTGCAATTATCGTTCGGCACACATTCATTTACCGGGGTTGAAGGAGACTTTACCATTGATGCACAGTTTCTACTTTCTGACAAGAACAAGCATTATAAAAACTGGGTTTTTGGAATAGGCTTGAAACAAATGCCACGGCTTGATTTTTATCCAAACAACAAAAGTTGGCGACTTTCTAGATTGAACTCGTATGAAGAAAACGATGAAGACATTTTGACATTATTGTTTATCCGAAGCGTTTTTAGTGAGTATGATTTTACAGTTGGAAGGCAGTTTTCTATCCCACTGGGAAATTTTAGCATTCTTTCAGGCTACGAAATGCAATTAGGTGTAAGAAGCCAAACCATTTATGAGCATTATTATGAGCACCACAACCACAATTTTGACGAAATATTGAATGAAAAGAAGTCGTCATATACCATTAATTCATTTAAAACAGGATTATCAGCTCCAATTGGTTTGTCGTTTCAATTCAACCAGTCGGCTTCCTTTATTATATTATGGAAACCAACGTTGAATTATTTCAATGAGTTTGAAGATTTGGTTGATGGACACGACCCCGTAAGTCTAACCCCTAGATATTCTAACTCACCTATTTTGGTGCTAAGACCAGATCACGTTGTTGTGGGTTTACAGATTAATCTGTTTAGGAAAATTACCGCAGAATCGGTGGGTCTAGGCGCGGTGCAATAATGGCTGTTAGCATCCAGCCTGTAAAGATTTTCAATGTAGCTGTAACCCAAAACGGCCTTAAACCAGTACGGTAAGCATGCAACAAGTCTAAGTCTGTTGACTGCCACAACCAACCAACGCCAAGTGTAAAAACAACAACGTATGCTACTATCATAGCAATAAGTGGTAAGTACCATTCGTCGCTAATTTGCATAATGAGTTTAGAAGTGAATGCAGCTACAAGATAGCCTATTAAGTATCCGGCACTTGGCCCATATAAGTGTTCAATTCCTGCACTTCCATCAGCGTAAACTGGCAATCCAACGGCGCCCAGAATTAAGTAAACCAGTACTCCAATAAACCCAAAAGGCCAGCCAACAATAAGCGGAAGTGTAAGCGCAAAAAAGTCGCTAAGAATAAAGGGAACGGTGTTGTTACCAATGTCTATGGTAACATTAGCGCCAATGCACATTAGCGAAACTCCTATAACAGTTGCAATGAGTTTGTTTCTGGTAACCGAATTCATTTAAAGAATATCCTGAATTAAAAAAGTAAGTACAATCTAAACTGAGGATTAGTGCCGTTGGAGATTAATACTGCTCATTTTTGTCTGGAAAATCAGTACTTTTTACATCTCTCACATAGCTCTGAATAGCACCTACCATTTCGTCTCTCAGGTTTAAATACCTTCTTAAAAATCTTGGGTTGAATTCTTTGGTTAAACCCAACATATCATGTAATACTAGAACTTGGCCGTCAACATCGCCGCCGGCACCAATGCCAATTACCGGAATGTGTAATTCTTTAGCCACTCTAGCAGCCAGTTTGGCCGGAATCTTCTCTAACACAATGGCAAAACAGCCAATTTCTTCAAGCATTTTAGCATCTTCTAATAGCTTCTGCGCTTCGGCTTCTTCTTTGGCTCTTACAGTATATGTACCAAACTTATAAATAGACTGTGGTGTTAATCCCAAGTGCCCCATAACTGGAACACCAGCGGTTAAAATCCTTTCAATAGATTCCTTAATTTCTACGCCACCTTCAAGTTTAACGGCATGTGCGCCAGACTCTTTCATAATTCTAATACTAGAATCAAGCGCCGTTTTAGAATTGCCTTGATACGAACCAAAAGGAAGATCAACCACTATAAGCGAACGCTCGCAACCACGAACCACAGACTGTGCGTGGTAAATCATTTGGTCTAATGTAATTGGTAAAGTGGTTTCATGGCCGGCCATAACATTGCTTGCGCTGTCGCCAACTAAAATTACATCAACACCAGCGGTGTCAACTATGCTGGCAAGAGTATAATCATACGCGGTAAGCATACTAATTTTTTCGCCCTTTAATTTCATGCTGTGCAAAACGTGAGTGGTAATGCGTTTGTATGTTTTTTTAGCCGTACTCATGAAGCCATTAATTTCGGCAAATGTAATTTTCAGTCAACTAACCATCATTGTGTACCTAAATTCGGCACTTTAAAGGCAATGAAACTAAACGGGCAGCAAATACAAGTTTTTACAAACCCACACAGAACTTGGGATGAGCAGACTTACCTAAAAAGTTTGCGGCAACACAAAGAACTGAATCAACAATTTGGTTTTGATGGAACCCTGCTTTTTACATCGCATAATGATTTGTTCGACCCCTGGGTAAACGCCCAATGGATTTGTGAAG
>JAGQWA010000481.1 GCA_020437725.1 Bacteroidota bacterium
GTATTCACTGGAATTTTAGCAGGAATAGTGTCAGGTCTTTCTGGGCTGGGTGGCGGTGTAATTACGGTTCCTGTTCTCAACCAATCAGGAATTAATATTAAGAAAGCTTCTAGTATTTCACTTGGCGCAATACCCATTTTCGCCATGGCCATGTCAGGATTTTACTTGCTTGGTCATTCGCCACAAATCGACTTAGAGCATTCAATGGGGTATATCTGTTTTGATGTTTCGTTACCACTGGCCATAGGCGTAGTTTTAGCAGCACCAATGGGCGGGATATTTGCCAAAAAACTACCAGAGCCTTTGATTAAAGTCATTTTCGCCATTCTGCTCGTGGTAGTAGCTTTGAAGCTCATTTATACCAATTTATTGTAATGAGATTTCTCTCAGTTATTGCTGGTCTTACACTGCTAATTTCAGCGTGTGACAGCCAACACAGAAGACGTGAAAACAAAAGTGACGTGGCGACTGCTGAATTACTTAAAAAGCATGTAAGCGTATTAGCTCATGATTCGCTTGAAGGCCGACTAACAGGCACCATTCACGAAAAGAAAGCTGCCAATTACATAGCTAATCAGTTCAAAGAAATTGGTTTAATCTATGCACCTGAATTTGATGGTTATTTCAGAGAGTTTAGCTTCAACACTCCTTTTAAACTTGGAGAGAATAACCTTCTTGAATTTATGGGTGAACCACTTGAGTTAGAAAACGATTGGTATCCCGTGCCACTTGGCTCAAGCGGTGAATTAAAGGGCGATGTGGTTAACGTTGCTTATGGAATAAAAGCCCAAGATCTAAACTTCAATAACTATAGTGCAGATGATTATTCTGGCAAGATTCTTCTTATTAATCTAGAATCTCCAGATGGGCATCATCCACACAGCAAGTTTAAAGACTATAACTCTTGGCGCAAAAGGGTAGAAATGGCCGTGGCACATAATCCATCTGGAATAATTCTGCATCATTCTTCTGAAAATTTAGGCATTGAAGCCATGAAAGGAATGACGCACATTGCCCGAGAAGAAATGCCTATTATACATGTTTCAGATTCATTGGCAGAGATTTTAATGGGAAAAGAAGTACGCATTAATGGTTTGATAGATCTTCAACAAGAAGAAAAACAAGGTATTAATGTGCTTGGCTACATAAATAATAACGCCGGTAAAACGGTTGTGGTAGGCGCTCACTATGATCATCTTGGTCATGGTGAATATGGCAACAGCCGAGAGCCAAATTCAACTGATATTCATAACGGTGCAGACGACAATGCTAGCGGAACAGCTACCATTATTGAGCTGGCAAGAGAAGTGAAAATCCGAGGTTTAAAGGGCAATAATTATTTATTCATTGCTTTTTCTGGTGAAGAGTTGGGCTTAATTGGTTCATCAGCTTTTTGTAAAACAACTGGATTCGATAAACTGAATATCAGTTATATGCTCAATTTTGATATGGTTGGCAGATTAAAAGCTGATTCTGGCATTAATGAGATAGCCATAACAGGAACAGGAACGTCTCCGGTTTGGGATTCAATGATTACCAACTATAAAATGGCCGATGTGAAAGTGAATACCACTTCAAGCGGTTTGGGTTCGTCAGACCACAGTAGTTTTTATCTAGAAGGCATACCAGCTATTCATTTCTTTACGGGCTCACATGAAGATTACCACAAACCTTCTGACGATACAGAAAAAATCAATTTTGAAGGAATGGAAGTGGTTTTTAACTATGCAATGAATTTGCTTGCCGAGCTAGACAATGATTCCAAATTAACATTTACCAAAACCCAGGATAAAAGCACTCGAAGCTATTCAAAACTGAAAGTAACACTTGGCATAATGCCTTCTTACATTTCTAACGATGAAGGTTTGCTAATTGAAGCGGTAACAGATGGAAAGCCGGCGCAAGCTGCGGGTATTCAAAGAGATGATCTTATTGTGAGAATTGGCTCTCATATAGTTAAGGATATGGGCAGCTACATGGAAGCACTTATGCACTTTGATAAGGGAGATAACACCGAAGTTGAAGTGGTTAGAAACGGAGAGAATGTGGTTCTAAAAGTTCAATTTTAGGTTTGGAAATTCTCCATATAGAGTGCGCCACGTTCGAAAGTTCTGTGGCATTGGCCAAGAATGGTGAGTTAATTGAGCAAATCAACTTGCCTGATATTGGTACAAGCCATTCGGCTACTTTGCCGCTGGCAATAGATGGGCTTCTACAGAAGCACTCAAACTTTAAGCCCAAAGCAATTGCTGTTAGCAAAGGTCCTGGTTCATACACAGGGCTCAGAATTGGCACTTCGATAGCAAAAGGTTTGTGCCTAGGTTTCAACGTACCCCTAATTGGCATTGATACTTTAGAAATTATAGCCAATGGAATGGTGAAATCTAACGGCAATTTTGAATTTTACCATGCCATGCTAAAGGCACGAAATACAGAAGTGTATTCAGCAAAATTCAGCTCAGAATTGAGTAGAATTTCTGATACAGAGCCTCTTCAATTGGATCCTTTACCAGAAAATATTGAGTTAGGAAAAGTTTGTTTTGGTGGAAAT
>JAGQWA010000482.1 GCA_020437725.1 Bacteroidota bacterium
CCCAACTTTCTAAATCATGCGGTTGATGTGTTTAAAGCGCTAAAACCTTTTGATGACTTTTTGAACCGTGGACTTGAATAGACTATGAAAAAACTAAAACTTTCTCTCACGCTTATATTGCTAGCGCATATTGGTTTTACTCAAAACGACAGCCTTTATTCTGAAATTCGAAATTTTTTATCAGATGAAAAGTATGCTGAAGCAAATACATTAATAGGCCAAGAACTGAAACACGCTAAAAGCGACCATAAGGCTATTTTATTAATGTTTAAAAGTAAAATTCAAGCATTAGAAAAAAATGAAGAAGAAGCACTCAACACATTGAATTTGGTTATTGAGCTTGATTCTATTCAAGACTCAAACCTTGTAAGTGCTTATTTTTCGAGATATTCTTTATATGCCAATTTAGGAAAACTTGAGAAAGCGCTTGACGATGCTTTATGGCTTGCTAGAAAAGAACCAGAAAACCCAAATTATAGCGTAAATCTTACTTATTTATTTGGGCTTTTAAAGGATTATAAACGTTGCTTCGAAGTTTGCGACTCTAATATTAGAAAGTTTCCAACCGAAGCACTGTTTTATAATAATTTCTGCTATTTTCTTAATCAATATGGCGATTATGAATATGCCATAAAAATGGCCAACAAGGGTTTAAAACATGTTGTTAACCTACAACACAAAGGTTATTTGATAAACAATCGCGGTTATGCCAATTTTAAGCTCGGCAATGACTATAAAGCAATACAAGACTTTAACAAAGCGCTAAAAATTCAACCTACAAATACCTACGCTCTAATGTATCGATCAACTTATTACTTCAAAAAAGGAAAGACCAAAAAAGGATGCCAGGACCTTGTTGAAGCAAAATCTCTAGGAGTTAAAGTAGATAATCTTTTAGAAAGCAAATGCCGATAACCCTATGAAAAAACTAACCACCACTACCCTATTTCTATTAATTGCATTCACCTGTTTTGCCCAAAGAGAAAGATGGCAACAACATGAAGTGGGTTTCACAATCTCAATCAGTTTTATAAACGAAAAACTTTCAGAAGGCACTTATTATCAGCCTGTTCTATTAAAAGGATTGTATGGTTGGCACATGGGCAAAACTGCCAATATTGACAATAGGAATGGGCATTTTATTGGCTATTTGGAGCCGCAGATAAATCCGGTATTCGTTTCGGGACAATTGATAGACCTTGAATTTGGCTGCAATTTTGGAATACGCTATGAACACCAAATAAACATGGCCAATAAGCTATATGCTGCCATTGGAACTGGCCCACACTACACCACTATTGACACTAAAAAGCAACACAGGGGCTATTTGTTTTCAGACAATTTTATTGCTGGCTGGTACCACCAACTACACGGCCCAATCTACAGCAATGTGCAATACCATTTTAGGCATATCTCAAATGCCAATCTCATGAAACCCAATCAGGGCATTGACAATCATTTTGTTACGCTTGGGGTGAGTAGGTTTATTGAGTAGAACACTTATAGTAAATGAATTACAAATGCAAGAAGAATTCATAGCTGGGGCTGTCTAAAAAGTAATTCTTGCCGTCATGCTGAACTTGTTTCAGCATCTAGAAATTCGATTTAGAGCCAGATCAACAAGATCTTTAACTATTCCGATGGCTATCGGAACAAGATGACGACTGGCTTTTTAGACAGCCCAAACTTTCCATTCAATCTACTTCATAGATGAAAAATGATTTTGTTAAGCGGCATTGTTAAAGAAAGCACGAGCTACAAGCTCGCGTTAACCAGGGACAATCCACCTTTTGGCCTTCACAACTTCGCATAAATGCTTCAGCTTGAATGTTTTATAATTTCTCTTTCTAATTAGACTTTCAAAAAATCTGGCCCCACTTATTCCATAGTCCCTGGCATCGAATCCTGTCATATCTATATCATATATGGTGATAAAATCATTAATGAGAATTTCAAGATCGTCTTCCGTTAGTCTCAAATCATCAAAAAAAATGGTTTGCTCGTTTATATCCAATCCTGTTGATTTTGATAACCACAATCTCAATTCTTCTTCGTCAACCATAGTAAAGACATTTATACCAAAAATAACTTCTACAATTCATTGTTCAGATATAAGTCCCTAGCTGGTGCGAGCTTGTAGCTCGAACCAAAATTCCAACTTTCCGTCTAATATTCAACATAGTGAAGTTGATATTCTTTCAATCAAACTAAAAGCCCGAATGAACCAAATCATTCGGGCTTTGATATTGTGCTAAGGCCATATGCTATGACTCTGGCTTAAGTACCACAGTTACATATTTCTTGGTATTCAACAATTTCTTGGCTAGTTTTTGAACGTCTTTGGCTGTAACCGCTTCTACCTTTCGGTTGAATTCATTTGGTGTGGTGGCTTCTGCTTCTTTTTCAGCATATTTTTTCAGCTCACCTAACCAGTAGCGGTTCTCCTGAATAGATTGCTCATTTCCGCGCTTGGCCGTTTCTCTAAATTTACCCATGTCTTCGTCGGTTGGGCCATTGGCTTTCATGGCTTCAATTTCT
>JAGQWA010000483.1 GCA_020437725.1 Bacteroidota bacterium
GTACCGAGTTTAATAAAGATACTTTTTCCAAACAAAAGAAGAATACTGTTCAGGCACCCCACGAAAATCCCAAGCAAGTTCCTGATTGAGAATTAAAGTAGAATCTGATTGATTATCATCATACACCGCCCGTGTTATGCTCCACCTTTTTGCATTAGTATTATTGTAGCTAAATAGTTTGATGGCATGACCAAAAGAATCAATAGACCAAAACTCATAGTTTGGAAGAATTAAAAGATCGGAAATTGGGTTTTTCCATTGATTGACCACTATGGCTTCGTTTTTGAAACTCTTTAAGGCCACGAAACTGTTGGAAAAAGTATCTTTATTAAACTCGGTACTAAGCACTTTTTCTTTTATAATTGAATATATGCAAGATTTCCACTTTATCTTACTTCCAGCACTATCTTGATAATTGAAGCCAAGAATAATGTCATTGGCCAATGGAGTTATGAAATCGCTATAGTTCGAAAACATAATATTCCAAACATCTGGAATCGTCAAATTATCTGGAATAAATAGAATTGAATCATTTTTCAATAGTTTACCAGAATCAACATCACTGTAATTTACATTAATAAAGTTGCTATTTTCATCACCTTCATTACCGACGCTTATAATTGTATTTCCACTAATTATCATACTTAAATTATTCATCCCAGGATGAAGTTTGACCCAAGTAGTTTGAGATGAAGCTATCTTATTTACAATCGCCAGACAAAGAAGTAGAAAAGTCCTTATGAACATTTTGTTGTATTAGGAACCATCCCAGAACATTCGGGCGCTCTGGGATGGTCGGTTAATTTACCTATTAATTATTATTTGACGAACATGTGTTCCACCGTTCTGAGTAACTACTTTTATCTGATATAGCCCAGTTTCCCAAGCGGCAGTATTCATTTTTAAAATACCAGATACATTCCAATTATGCTCCCAAACAAGTCTTCCAAGTTCATCGTAAACCATTACCTGAGCCTGCCTAAACTCGTCTTTCCATTCTAAAATGGCATGCTGATTGGCGGGATTTGGATATAGTATTAATGCTGAACCATCTTTAGATTCTTCAAGGTCATTTCCAACACCTGCTGGTTCCACAAAAGGTTGATTACCGATCTCTGGCATGTAAACATCATGCTCCAATACTATATCATCATTAAGAGCCATCATTGCGTAAAATTGAGTTGGCATAACATCATAATTTCCCGAAAAACCCTGCAGGTAATTATATCTTCCGGTATCAGCGTTATGTAGTACCGAGTCTGTAGCATACCAGTTTTGCATAACTGAGTGTAGCTGACTATAACTATTGTGATGCTCTTGCTGGTGTTTGTCAAGGTTAAATAATGTCACAATGCTATCTTTTACCTGATTAAATTGTGAAAATTTATTTTGGGCAAAATACATATCAGCCAAATGATAATGATACCCCGGCTGAGTTGGGTGTTTTAAGTAACCATGCAATTGCTCAACTGTAGTTGTAGAATCAGCTAATTTACCTGCTATGTACTCACTTAAATAGCCGTTGTATTCATTCTCGAGCTCAGCCAATTCGGCCAGAATAGTGTCTCTGTGGGTATAGACTTCACTTTTAGATTCTACACTATCTATATAGACCTGTGGGTAATTGTCGGCTCTATTATCTAAAAGCTCCATGATATAAGTATTTCTTGAAGAATGTGGGTTGGCCAAAAGAAGGTTTCTAATCTGCTCCTGTGTAAATGGACTTTCTTTTTGAGCAATTTCGGCCAAGACTGCGTTGCTCAAATAGGGCGCTTCAGCCATAAGCTGATTATATGCATCATCTTTATTCGCAACTGTAGCATTTTCTATCAGAGAAAGAAAATATGCTGTGTTTCCACCATCGGTTAACTCAGATTCATCATCCTTCATTTCAATTAGCAATGGTTTTATATTCGATAAGATAGGTTCTATATTCTCGAAGCTAATTCCATAGGATCCTATTCTATTCGTGCATGCCGATGAATGGTCTATCCTTTGTCGGAAGACATAATGTTTGCCTTGCGAAAAAGGGGTTACTTCATAAGGATAGTATCGGTTAGAAGATAAAGTGAGCCCATCATGTATATAATCAATCCGGTTAACCAAATTCTCAACATTTAAATTTAATATGAGACTATTATTCCCAAATAGATTATCCGGATACCAATTTCCAGCAATCCCTTGCTTCTCTGCCATACCAGCATTTAGATACCAAACCCAGCTGTTATGCCTAACATCAAGGTCGTTGTAATCATCTTCATAATCATTGCATCTAAATGTTAAACCTGTGAATCCCAAATCATCTCTATTAAGACCAATCGCCTGTGACCCAACTCTAAGGTCGTTGAAATCAGATCGGTAAAATTCATTTGGTGTCTCACCTGCATTACGAACAACAAGTCCTGCAGCACCTTCGTTGCCTGCATTTCCTGACCCGTTGAAATGGTTTCCTTCAGTATTAAACTGATCACAAACATCTAGGTATAAACCATACGGATAACTTGTGCTAGTACTAATTCCTAAAGGAACATG
>JAGQWA010000484.1 GCA_020437725.1 Bacteroidota bacterium
TAAAGAGTATTCAGAAAGCTTGAGTAATGATTTCAGGTGAATCATTGCTGTCATCAACTCCGGTAGTAGTGCTTTCGTGTATTTTAGGTCGCACCCCAACAATGGCAGAATACGAAGCGGCAGTTGAAGGTATTGAGTTGACTAAGTTTATGCCGAGTAAGAAGTTGATGGTGGCATAGCTTCTAGTCTCTCCCCGAATTAATCGGGACAGGAGTTTAGAGTTTCTAGTTTAAAGTTCAAAATTTAAAGTTTAAAGGAGCCCCTTTCGGAAATGAATTTCTGGGAGAGGTTTGTTTTGGGGGGAGTTTTTGTTTCTACAAACTCAATATATTAAATATCTCTCCCTTCACATACTGAAAAGACTGCGGCGGTCGAAACCCTTCAATTAACTCATAAGGGTTTAATGGGTTTTCATAAACCGTTACATCTTGTACTTTTATTGAGTAGCCTTTATCTCGGTTGGCGTAGTATTCAGTGAATGATTCTTCATCAATACAGCCAACATCGGCGAATTGTTTCCAAAGGTTTTTGGGGTGGTCTTCTACAATTTCAGAAACTGTAAAATAGCCTATAATCTTGCCTTCAGGCATTGATGAGTAAATATAAACTCTTTTGATGTCTGCTTTAAACCCTTTTTTACGGAATTCAACCTTCTTATTTCCGTTGATTATTTCGTTGGCGTATTTGGGCTTAATCGATAATAAAACGTTCATCAAAATACTTTTTATCCTTTAGCAAATTATAGTCGTCGCTACGCAATCTTGTTACGGTCTGCAATTTGTTTTTACAACTTTCCAAATCTTTCAAAACCTTGAAAGGAATTGGCTTACTCAGATAATGAGACAGCCTGAACTTAATAGCAGAAACTGTCTTTTTCTCTTTCAACAAAGATTGCAGATATGCCTTTTTGAAAACAGTTCTTTTTTGCACAAAGCTCCACAACTCATCAAAATCGCTAATTTGTTTGTAAGAGTCTACAATGCCAATTGGTTCGATTGCTTTTCTAGTCTTTGACGCGTAAAACAACAATAAGTCGCCTGGTTCTATATCCTTTCTCGTAAAGCCACCTACATATACTTTTACAATTGTGTTGCCTTGTATTTCAGTTAAACTGTCCTCGGATTGATCAAAAAGCGAACCCATTCGCAAGCCGCCATCTTTGAAAAGGGTAGAATAAAAATAAGGTTGAATAGGCACTATGAATTTTTGTACATCATCACCATCCTTGTAAAAAGGGTGCTGCTTTGCGCTGTTTTTAGCATTCCATTTTTCTTTCAGATACTTAGTTAATCTAAGCTCTTTTTCGCCCTGCTTGTTTTGGAATTCTTCTTTTCTAAAACCGAACCGTTCAAACTGTTTTATTAAGGCATTCTGTTTCTCATAAGCTGTTACATAAACAGCTTCTATGCTTTGTTCAATTGCAAGCTCAATCATCTTTTGAATAAACAATTCACCTAGCTTATTGCCAAGAAAATCATCATCAACTTTGAGCGTGCAAATCTTAATTGCATTGCCTTTAATGCTCTCAATTTCATGTGAATGTGCCGTTTCAATGTTGTAAATCAGTAGTGCCGCTAGCCTATCATTCAATCGCAAAGAGTAGCAATCGCGATCTTCTTTCACGCATTTCTTAAACCAATTATCATAACCTTTATAATCTGCTTTTAATGAATCAAAGAATACATCATTTAAGTCGTTATAAAAAGCACGAACTGAGCCATGGTTTAAAACAGGGTGTTGGGGAATATATTTTGAAAACGTACTCGATAAAATCTCAGTAGCTTTTTCAATAGACAGCACCTTATTTCCAATATTAAAGCTCTTAGCTTTTTTGGCTATTCCGTTGTCATTGGTAACAAAAAAGTCAACTAGGCCTTCTTTTGCTTGATACAATTGAAATGCATCCATTTCATCATTTACCTTTTTGACACCATAAGAATCCAAGAAAGAATTGTCGGGTTTTAGTGGAGCGTTAAGTGACGGATATTTATTCGCTTTTGACAAGGAAATATGAAGCCTGTCCTGATTCTTGTCACGACCAATGTCTTTCCGAAGCATTTCCTTGTGGACGAAAATTTTACATCCATTTGTTAATGCCAGACTATGGAATTGACTAATTGCACGATTAATTACCGAATTGTCTTCTAATTCAATGAAAATGTTCGTGTCTATCAAAAAAGAAAAAGCCATATATGAGTTGTCATGAGCCGATTCGAATATAATCAAAACCTCGCAATAACATGATTCATTCTTATGTCATCGTTATGTGACTAAGCCAAACAAACCTGCCCTAATAGCTTCAATTTGGCTTGTTTTTATGTGATTCCAAAAAGGATGAGAGTTAAACCCTTCAATTATTTAATGGTTTTTCATAAAACGTTACGCCTTGTACTTTTATTGAGTAGCCTTTATCTCGGTTGGCATAGTATTCAGTGAATGATTCTTCATCTATACATCCAACATCTGACATGCCACACTGTTTAATATCCAGAGTATTTGCCCTTGCCAAACGGTACAGTCAAA
>JAGQWA010000485.1 GCA_020437725.1 Bacteroidota bacterium
TTAGGTGAACAAAATCTATCAAACTGTTCACCTTTCTGAAGCCAAAGACAGGGTGACGCCAGTTAGCATCGGCTCTTGATGCTGCGTTTCAACAGTTTCGAAAATAGGTAAATACCAAACGAGACTTCCAGCAGGCGGCTCACAATATTTCAGATATGGCTTAAAAATTTACTACCGCGTACCTCCCTGTACGCTGTTTTCAATGCGCGATAAAAGTCCCGCTCAGGTGCCGGAACCGACTGGTCGGCTGACCCGATCCAGCATGTATTGCAGGGCATCGCCGATGGTGGTTTCCCAGGACCGTAGATACCGTCTTAACAGTCAACCCCCTAAACGGTAATTTGAGGTTGATAAGGGGTTTGATTTTTAATCACACCAAAACAAATCTGGGCGAGTTTGCGCATCGCAGCCCAAGTAGGCTGGGTTGCAGCGTAAGCGAAAACCCAGCACTGGCCGCATCATTATGCGCCGGGTTTCGTTCCTCAACCCAGCCTACCGGGCTGGAGCATCGCCGGCGCACGCAGCATGATTAACTTACGGGTGATGCTGAAAAGTGAGTGTTGGAATCAGGCGCTGCAGCCTTTGCTGCACGCGGCCTGAATCACACCGTGCAGAATTGGAATGCACCCCTGATGATGGGGAGTAGATAAGTTTAAAAAGATGGTATTTCTTATGATATATAAAATTTTTATGCTCAAAATAAGAAGGCTTCATATAACCTGAATAGTTATTTGCGTTTATTTTAATATCATTCAAAAATGTGCTTGATAATATTTATTGTATGAATTTCAAAAAATCACATCTTATTTGAGTATAGAGGTAGAAAAAGCCTGAGTAGGTTGGGTTGCAGCATAGTTAATTTTCTTCAAGGCCCCGCCACTAGTATCACTTTAATAGTATCTATTTTTGATTTTTCAATCATAATATTCACTATACCAAAATCAGCTAAAAATTGAGTATTGGATACGTTCTGCAAAGATTCAAGTAACCCATGTGGAATATTAAGTGATAATTTTTTAAATAGAAAATCTGTTGCCTCTGTAAGTTTGAATATTCCAAGCGATTCCATTTTAGGGTTGTTGATGTTCAATACTATTTTCATTGATTTTACATGTGAGCACACATCACTCTCCACATAAAATGCTAAGTTATTAGCAAGTGAAGAAGGGGTTTGGGGTTCTCCAATCTCTAAGTAATTGCTGACTGCAAACCATCCCATTTCATCCTTGTGCCAATTTTTAGTTAATAGTCCAAGCTCATTTAAGGCAGAGCAAGCATCTATAACTGAAAATTCAAAATAATTTTTTTCTTTTATATTATTGTTTTTTCTGTTTTTTTCGTATATATGAAGTTCATTCTTAAATTGATCAAAAGCGATCATTTCTTCATAGGGTCTAATATCAACAACATTGCCCTCCTGTCTCATTATTAGACCGTTTCTTTCTAAAACTATTCTCAATGCTTGAGTCCAAGGTACGCTTTGTAAATTTAATGTCATATTCCCTTGAATAGTATCGCTGATAATGAAATTTAATCCTGATAAATCAGCAATAATCTGTAATACGGCACGAACCTCTATATCTTGAAACCGCAAAGAAATTGTGTTTCTTGAATTTAATGATGGTGTTAAATGTTCAGGTATGTTTTTCCATTGAATTGCGTTACATGCTAGTTGATGAGAAAATTCAATTGATTTTCCAGCTCCTAATCCATCATAAAACGCTACGGCATATTCAATTGCTGTAATGTCTCCTATTTCTTTTTTCATGCCTATAACGTGATTGATGTGTCGAGAAATCACTTCGGCTTGAATTTCTGAGTAGCAAGCATTTAAAACAACACAATTTATATTGTTTGAAAATAATTTGAAAAAATCTGAAAGAGTTTCCGCATCTACTAACTTGGCTTTGCCATCATCATCTTCAAAAGCGATTCCTTCAATACCTGCACCGTGCCCACTGAAATGAACAATGCTAGGGCTATGGTCAAGAATTGCTCTTCGAATATCAATAGGTCGCGCTGCCCATACTTGTTCCAATACAAATTCGTCGCGTTTATTTGATCGTTGTAACCCATTTTTAATTTCCCTCAACTCTTTATCTAACCGGAGTCGATCAGTATCTATAGGGTTTGCAGCTAAAAATAATATAGTCTTCTTCATGAAAAAGGATCAGTGCGGAAAAACGAAGTATTATTTTACTAGCTATATAATAGTTTTTTCAATACACAAGAAATTAGTTGTTTACTATTTTGAACCCTCATAATAATGATATTGTAGGCTAGGTTGCACTGCAAACGAAAACCCGGCATTGGCCGAATCGTTATGCGCTGGATTTCGTTTCTTAACTCGGGCTACTTGGCTGAAAATTTGGTTTGGTGTACGAACAGTATGAATGAATTCTCAATTACATGCGCGGCGCTGATGGCCGCATGACCCGACAGCCGCTGGCTTCTTCCACTGCACGATGCTGGATGACCGTGTTTTTCCTGCTGCTGGCAACGCCCTGGGTGGCC
>JAGQWA010000486.1 GCA_020437725.1 Bacteroidota bacterium
TTCAGGATGCACATCTCCAAAATCAACTGAAAAAAGCAAATAAAAACGGGGATAATGTCATTTTTTATCTGAGATAAGGCCATCCTTTTCCCCTTTTGATAGATTCTTGTATTTTTACTCCCGCATGCCTCGCATAGTATTGCATCATAGCCTTCTTGATTTTCAACAATTTCAGATTCATCTACAGACAAAATCGTAAGCGCCTGATCTACATATGGATCAGGAACCTGAAGCCGTACACCACCCATTGCATTAGAATAAAGCCACTGCATATTAATTGTATTTTCATCCGCTAAAAATACCGGTATACCTTCAGACTCTAATTTCGCCTTCGCGATTTGTGCCTCAATCGGCAAAGAATATGACCTAATAGTTCTTAGCATTCGAAAACATAACGCCGCGGTAATAGGCTGCCGTTGTGTAGCAGCGTGTGTGCAATGATGAGCGTAGCGAAGGCACACACCGCTGCGAAGCAATGGTAGTCCTGATTGACCGCCTTGTTACGCGGCATTGAGTTTCAGCTGTTGAACCTTACCAAGTTTGACAGCCTTTTTTGCCTGCCATAAATCATAGTTGTCTTGCATTGTTAACCAGCTTTCAGGGGAACGACCTAATGCCTTGGAAAGCCTTAAAGCCATCTCTGGGCTTATGCCACTTTGACCTTTAAGCACTCGATTAAGTGTTGAGGCTGCAACATCAAGATGCTTGGCTAATTGGCGACAACTGACATCAAAAGGCTCCATGTAGGTAACAAGGATAAATTCGCCTGGATGTGGAGGGTTGTGCATACTCATTAGTGATAATCCTCGTAGTTGACGATGTAAACATTGCCCGCTTCAAACTCGAAGGTAATACGCCAATTGCCATTGATGGTTATTGACCAGAGGTTTTTACGATCCCCTTTGAGTTGATGAAGCCGATAACCGGGAATATCTAAATCTTCAATGGCATGAGCGGTATCAAGGGCTGTGAGTTGCATGCGAAGTTTGTTTGCATGCTTGGCCTGAATACCCTTCTTGGTACCTTCTTCGAAGAACTGTTGAAGTCCTTTATGTTTGAACGACTTTATCATTAGCTATATTGTAGCGTGTTGCGCAACAAAGTCAAATCGCGTAACGCCGCGCTAATGGGCACGGGTACGAAGCCGATTTTGTGCCAACATGGCCGTAGGCCTAGGCACAAAATTGAGCGCAGTAATCCGTGTCCATTACATTAAGCGCCTTGTTATGTGTACGCAACATTAATAAATAACCTCTGGTTCTGGATTGACCATTAGCATTATATAAAGGCATAAAAAGTCTAAGCCAATTTCGTCTGAATGTTTGACCTGCTGTTCAAATGGCGGCTCTAATCTTTTTTCGCCGCCATCTGGAGTGGCAACCCAACCAAAGTATGGTGGTAATGGTGACCACCTTTCGGTGTAATGGTATTTGCCCTTTTTGATGCCTTCTAAAAGCCATGTGGCACCGTCGAAACCAAGAGATTTTGGGTCTTGTGATGGCAAATCCCAGAATTGGGCACCATTTAGAAATCTATTTACATTTTCAATTTGTATCGAATTAAGAATTGTCGTGGTTTGCTTAATTATTGATTTTGGCGTTTTATTCGATAGTTTGGTGATGGTTATAGTGGAGTTCTTTGGATCGGTAAGGTCAACTCTATAAATGAGAGTTTCATCAAAACTTCTGTTCCAGTATAAGCGGTATATTTCAGAGTTCTTAGGCAATTTGGCCAGTTGAGCTTCATTTGCAGTAGCCAAATCGTTTTTTATTTGATCATATGAATCGTCGGCATAAACAATATTTGCACAAATAATAAATATGGAAAGAAAGACAGATTTCATGCTAGTACACATAACGCCGCGCTAATGGGCACGGGTACGAAGCCGATTTTGTGCCAACATGGCCGAAGGCCTGGGCGCAAAATTGAGCGTAGCAATCCGTGTCCATTACATTAAGCGCCTTGTTATATGTGTTAGCAATCAATATCTACACTGCCCAAAGTTAAGATACACATAATTGTTGATGTGGTTTTCGGAAATATAAACGCAAATAAACCACCTATAAAACCAATGATAGACGCAAAAAACACAATCGAATAAAAACCACTTATCAATGGAAAAATTCCCATCATGCTGATTAAAGTTAATGCGAATCCGCCAGCGATAAAAAGAAAGACAAATGCCATAATAACAATCGGAATTTTGTGCACTACACTTTCGCTCACCTGAACACCTTAAGCATATAACGCCGCGCTAATAGGCACGGGTACGAAGCCGATTTTGTGCCAGCATGGCCGTAGGCCTGTGCACAAAATTGAGCGCAGTAATCCGTGTCCATTACATTAAGCGCCTTGTTATGTTTTCTGGTATTCATCTTGCCCTTAGCTTCCTATACACTAAATATGGGACTAGAAAATGCAATACAATCATCACCATTACGAATTGCGTATGATATTCATAAGGCTGAGTATTTGGTTTTTTCCCAGACATTTCCCATGAAGCATACCATGTAA
>JAGQWA010000487.1 GCA_020437725.1 Bacteroidota bacterium
TGGAGGGGGCAACGTGGTCGTAAACAGCCAGGTGGGCCAGGAAGGCTTCGATCTCGGCGGCGCCCATTTCGGCGGGGTGGCGCTTGTTGTGGAACAGGATAAAGCGCCTGATCCAGCCGATGTAGGCTTCTTCGGTGCGCAGGGCATAATGTTTAAGGCGAGCGCGTTCACGGGCCTGATCGAGCAGCTTTTTGGCCGGTGGGGCAGTCATGGTCACTTCCTTGACAAGAGATTACAAGAGACGATATGATAAGCCTTGTTAGCAAAAACGTGTTCAGACTCAGTCGCGCATGGCAACCATGCGGGTATTATACAGAAAGAATGTTCTAGATAAAAGCGTTAAACCTGGGAAAAACGAGGGGGAAATGCAGAAAAACGGTGGGCTAACATTCCTGGCAGGTATTACACAGACAATTGGCGGCGTAACAGCCGTGGGCATTTGCTCGGCAGAAGGGCTTCTGTCGAATATCTAGTTGGGCAGCTTGAGTATACAGGAGCAATTGGATATGAGACCTGATTGGGATAATTACTTTATGAATATTGCACATAACGTTGCTACACGTAGCACATGTGACCGTGCTCACGTCGGCACTGTTCTTGTTCGAGATAAACGAATACTGTCTACAGGCTTTAACGGATCGCCTTCTGGATTACCTCATTGTGACGACGCTGGACACTTGTTGGTGAATGGTCACTGTGTTAGAACAATACATGCTGAGGCCAATGCAATCATTCAATCTGCACTTCATGGAATATCTACAAAGGGAGCTATATGTTATGTTACACACTTCCCATGCTTAAATTGTACAAAAATGCTGATAAATTCAGGTGTAACGCGCATAGTTTTTAGCTTTGAATATAACGTTAATGAAAATGCCATCGAATTTTTCAATGACTCCAATGTAGAACTTTGCCATTTGGAGCATGAAACATCTAAATAAATACCTTAAGATGAAAAGGTAAAAGGGTTCTACGGGGTAACTTGCGTAAAGGAAATATAATGTCAGATATCCGTTCGAATAAATGTGTTTTTGTATCCCATTGTGTTCTTGCACAATTCACAATGGCTAATGGGTTGGTTAAAAAATTCCCATCAATAATTAAGCCAGTAATTCTATTCTGCTTGGAGAATGACATAAATATTATTCAAATGCCATGTCCAGAAACACTATGCCCAGCTGGTGGATTAGGCAGAACACCACACGGCAAAGAATGGTATGAAGGAAACGGGTTAAGAGAAGTTGCATCTAGTATTGCATCTGAGCAAGTTGCTTATATGCAAAGGCTACTGGATGCAAACAATGAAGTTTTGGCGATAATTGGTGTAGACTTCTCTCCTGCTTGTGGCATAAATTATCTAAACAAGGGTCCCATAATCTATAAAGATCAAGGTATTTACATTGAGGAATTAAAAAATCACATGGCTAAAGTGAATATTGAAATCCCTTTTATCGGAATAAACCAACGCGCCCACAAAAAACTGGCCAGACAATTGAGAGAAATGCTCACTGGTATGTTAGGACAAGAGAATAAGCCTTTAGAAAGCAGTGATGATAATAACTCATCAGGTGGTCAGCTAAGTTTATTTGAAAGCAATTAACATGTCGTTATGTCGTTATACGGAGGATTTGAGAATGCAAAATAATGTATCTGACAAACAAGTATTATTATTATTTTCTGGAGGAAGAGACTCGTTTCTTAGTGCGGCCTTACTTATCGAACAGGGGTACAAGGTTCATATGCTTACATTGGAAAATGGCATGGGACTTCAGGCTGATAATGCAAAACATGGAGCAGAAAGAATTATTGCTAAATATGGAGAAACTTGGGCTGAGTTTCATGGTGTTGGCAATATTTCGGGCATTTGGCGTGAATTTTTTCTACCTCTTTTTAACTTGAAGCCCAGTGAGACTTTACAGGAATACGGCGAACTAACAATGAGTCAGTTTCATTGTCTTAGTTGCAGGATGGCAATGTATGTTTGGGCAATTATCAAGGCAAAGCAACTTGGCATCAAATACTTGGCTGATGGAGCACGGCAGGACCAGGGGTTCATTGTAGAATTGCCCATTTATATCGAAAAATTACGAGGATTTTTATCCAACTTTGAGTTGGAATTATTGTTGCCAGTATTTGAACTCGACTCAGATGATAAGCGAAAAAATCAATTACTACTTAGAGGATTTACTCCCAAGACGTTAGAACCTCAATGCCTTTTAGGCGTTGCACTTCCAGAAGGCAAACAACCGGAGAAAGATGTTCAAGTTGCGTCAATGAATTTTTTTGACAAGGTTATTGAACCTCGTGCTAAGACTATGATTAATGAAAATATACTCACGAAGTTTGATTTAAGTGGTCAATTTCACTAATTTTCAGATATGAATATTCCTCACAGTAATGAGCAAGTTATTAGAATTGCAATTGAGAAAGCTAGATTGGCCCTCATATCTGAAAAAGCTCAGTTGGGAGTCGGCTTTTCACAAGGAGTTCTAAAAGTCAAG
>JAGQWA010000488.1 GCA_020437725.1 Bacteroidota bacterium
TCCGATGCCGATAGGGCCTTTAACCAATTAAAAGCCCACTTTAGGTTTATTGGTGTTTTGGCTGCCATTAGCATTGCATTTTTCTTAATTGGTTTAATTTCTGGTGGAACTCAAATGCTGCGCCAATTCGAAATCCTTGGCGGCATGCAATAAAGGTGTCATTTAAAAAAGAATTTTGGTTTTAAATCCACTTAAACAGTGGCTTATGGTGCATTTTTGGCCAATATTTAAATGGTTAAATGAGTTGAATGGGCAGAGCAAAAGGCGCTAAATCTTATTTTACAATCCGCACAAAGATTTGCCGGTAAACATTATTCAAATAAGCTGAACCAGAATTTTAGTTGCAGGTTTTATCAAAACCATAAAGCTGTTTAAATCACCTTTTTGGGTGATATTTTGGAACGGCTCTTTGGCCAATTTTGAACTAATAATTAGTAATGCAACCAAATGGCCATGCATTAACTTAAACTTAAACCGCATTAACCCTTTTATGCGCCTAATTGACCATATTATTCCGACTTTTGCCAGCCCTAGATACCTATCTATCCAAATGGCAAAGAGCATCCTTTTCGTTCTTCTAATTTTAACTACGGTTTTGGCTAAGGCCCAAAATCTTGACTTTAACTGGGTAAATGCCATTGGCGAAGGCATAGGCCAAGACGACGAAGCACGAGTGGTGCTTTCATTGCCAGGTGGTAAAGTATTAGTTGGCGGTGTTTTTGACGAAGCTGTTGATTTTGACCCATCAACAGGCGAGCACGTTTTATCTACCAGAAATGGAAATAACGACATCTATTTTGCTAAGTACGACACAACAGGTAAACTGTTTTGGGTTCGTCAATTACAATGTACAGATGATTGTGCCCTAACCGATATAGCCATTGATGCATCGAACAACATTATTGTTACCGGGTATTTTAAAGGAACAATAGATTTTGATCCAGGGTTGAATCCTAATTACTATACTGCTCTAGCGGGGTCGCAAGCAGGTTTTATTGCCAAGTTTAACGAAAGCGGAATTTTGCAGTGGGCACATGCCATTGATGGCCCAGGTAATGATAGAACCAACGGCGTAGCAACCACCGCTTCAAACGAAATAATAATAACCGGTGCAATGGCCGATAGCCTAGATGCCGATTTAAGCGCAGGTCGAAAAATGATTCATTCAAAAGGAAACGACGACGCTTTTCTCATTAAATATGATTCAACAGGAGTTCATAAATGGTCGTTTACTATTGGATTTGGCTCATTTGATGAAGGCAAGGATGTTGAAATAAACACCAAAGGCGATATCTGTTTGGTAGGCGAGTTTAGAGGTACACCAGACTTTGATCCATCATCAAACACTTATTCGATGAAAACAGCCGGAAACGCTGATATTTTTCTGGCAAGCTACACCAACCAAGGTAACTTTATTTGGGCAAAACGTTTTGGTGGAACGGATGAAGAATGGGTGAACAAACTCAACATTTCTGCCAAGGGCAAATGGTTGTTAGCAGGTTCGTTTAAAGGCACTACCAATTTTGAAACTGGCACAGGTAATAAAAACGTTACCTCAGCCGGGAATTGGGATTTATACATTGCACAGTTTTCTTCTAATGGCAATTTTGAATGGGTAACAGCAACCGGAAACACTTTTGAAGACAGGACATTTGAACTGGCATCAGACGCCAATGGAAACGTTTATGCTACCGGTTTTTTTAGAAATGCCGTTGATTTTGACATGAGTTCAAACACCTTGCAGCTAAGCTCAACCCGCGACGAAATTTTTGTGGCCGCATATGATTCGAGTGGTAATATTCTTTGGGCAAATCAATTAGGCGGAATACGGTTCGACCAAGGATATGCCATAGCTACCACTAACTACAACAGCCTACTATGTGCAGGTATTTTTAGAGAAAAGGCCGACTTTGACCCTGGAATTGGAAAAGTGGAGTTTACCACTCCCAGCAGCGCAAATATGTCAACCTATATAGCCCATTACCATGCAAAAGATGGCGCATATAGAAATGCGTGGGCACTTGAAGACCGCAATGGTGGAAGCGACAGAATAGACGATTTAAAACACGATAAAAATGGCGATTTGGTTGCAACAGGTTTGTTTACGGGCACCGTTGATTTTGACCCCAGCAGCCAAGTAAAAAGCATTACTTCTAAAGGTAGTTTCGATGCATTTTTGGCAAAGTATGATACCTTAGGCAACTGCAAATGGGCAATAGGAATTGGAGGCAATAACCAAGATTTTGGAGAAGCTTTGGCAATTGACGCCAACAACAATATTTATTTAACCGGCTACTTTAGAGATAGCATAGACCTAGACCCAAGCTCAAGTAATTATTACGTAAAATCTAAAGGTAATACCGATATATTCTTGGCAAAATATAGCCCTACTGGCAGCTTTTTATGGGGGTTTGCTATAGGTGGAAATAATACCGACGCTGGATTAGATGTAGAAGTAAACAGCAAAAATCAAGTTATTGTAACAGGTTTTTTTTCGAAC
>JAGQWA010000489.1 GCA_020437725.1 Bacteroidota bacterium
CATTCTATTTGCGAATGTTATCATTTCGTTCTTGAACACAAGGCTACTTTGCTACTTTTGCGGCTCAATTTTTTGGAGGTAGTAATGCAAGAAGCAGCATCGCTGGAAACAGCAAAAAAATTAGGACTTAACGAACAAGAGTGGGCAAAAATTAACCAAATACTGGGAAGAGAACCCAATTTTACTGAGCTCAGCATTTTTTCTGTAATGTGGAGCGAGCACTGCTCTTATAAAAACTCAATTAAGTGGCTTAAAACGCTTCCGCGCGAAGGCGAACACCTTTTGGCAGGTGCTGGCGAAGAAAATGCTGGATTAGTTGATATTGGCGATGGCCTTGCTTGTGCCTTTAAAATTGAATCGCATAATCACCCTTCAGCCATTGAGCCTTACCAAGGTGCTGCAACAGGTGTTGGCGGAATACACCGAGACATTTTTACCATGGGCGCAAGACCAATTGCGGCCTTAAACTCACTTCGATTTGGCGATATAAATCTTGAGAAAACCAAAAGATTGGTGCGCGGTGTGGTTAAAGGAATTGGTGATTATGGCAACTCTTTTGGTGTACCAACCGTTGGTGGCGAAGTTTATTTTGACCCTTCATATAATGTTAACCCATTGGTTAATGCATTTTCTGCAGGCATTGTTGAAGTGGGTAAAACCATCTCTGCAACTGCAAAAGGCATAGGCAATCCTGTTTATATTGTTGGCTCAGCAACGGGTAAAGATGGTATTCATGGTGCCACTTTTGCATCTGACGATTTGGGTGAAGACGCTGCTGAAAGCTTACCAGCCGTACAAGTGGGCGACCCTTTTCAAGAGAAACTACTTTTAGAAGCCACTTTAGAAGCCATTAAAACGGGCGCGGTAGTTGGTATGCAAGACATGGGTGCCGCAGGCATTACCTGTTCTACCAGCGAAATGAGCGAAAAAGGCAATGTGGGAATGAGAATTGACCTTGACAAGGTGCCTACTCGCCAAGATGATATGCTTCCATTTGAAATTCTTCTTTCAGAATCGCAAGAAAGAATGCTTGTGGTGGTTGAAAAAGGAAGAGAAAAAGACATTGAAGCTGTTTTTGAAAAATGGGATTTGAACTGCGCCATTATTGGTGAAGTAACTGATACCAAGCAACTCGAATTCTATCACAAAGGTGAAAAAGTAGCCGATGTTCCAGCTTGGGATTTAGTGCTTGGTGGTGGTGCTCCTGTTTACGAACGTGAATACACAGAACCGGATTATTTTAAAGAAATAGCCAAATACAAAATAGAAGATGTTGCGCAACCAAACGATTTGGTTGAAGTAGCCAACTTCTTAATGAGTCATCCAAACATTGCTTCAAAACGATGGATTTCTGAGCAATACGACTCAATGGTGCAGATAAACACCACAACCACCAACAAGAGCAGTGATGCTTCGGTAGTTAGAATTAAAGGCAAGAACAAGGCATTGGTAATGACCGTTGATTGCAACTCATATTTTATACATGCCAACCCTGAAATCGGCGCCATGATAGCCGTTTCTGAAGCGGCTAGAAATATTGTTTGCAGCGGTGGCGACCCAAGCGCGGTTACCAACTGCTTAAATTTTGGTAATCCATACGTTCCGCAAGTGTTTTATCAATTTGCTAAGGCAGTAACAGGAATGGGCAAGGCTTGTAGAAAGTTTGGAACTCCTGTTACTGGTGGTAACGTAAGTTTCTATAACCAAAGTAGCGACCAAGGTCCGGTTCACCCAACGCCTACAATAGGCATGGTTGGCGTAATGAACAACCTTGACCACCACACCACCCTTGATTTTAAAAATGAAGGTGACTTTATTTATTTATTGGGCGAAAGCCACGAAGACATTTCTTCTTCACAGTACTTGTTGCATTACCATAAAGTATTAGAATCGCCAACGCCTTATTTTGATATCGATAAGGAATTTGCCTTGCAAGAAACCCTTAGTGGACTAATTAAAAATGGCCTAATTCAATCAGCTCACGACTGTTCAGAAGGTGGTTTGTTTGTTGCCCTTGCAGAAAGTGCCATGGCTGGCAATGTAGGCTTTGAAATTGCTACCCACATCCAAATGCGTAAAGACGCCTATTTGTTTGGCGAATCACAAAGCCGAGTAGTTGTTACTGTTAAGCCAGCTGCTATTAACGCATTTGAAAGTGCGTTGGGCAAGCTTCCTTACCAAAAATTAGGCGCTGTGGCCAAGCACAAAAACATGATGATTGACGGAAAATCATTCGGTTCGGTTGATGCGGTTGCGGAGCGTTACAATAATGTGATTGGTGAGTATATGGGGTAAGTTCTATAATTCAGAAGATTATAAATTGAAAATTTCAAGGGGCTGTCTAAATAGTAATTTTTGCCGTCATGCTGAACTTGTTTCAGCATCTAGAAATTCGGTTTAGAGCCAGATGAATGAGACCCTGAAATGAATTCAGGGTGACAGATTGATTTTTTTTAACCAACCTCTATTCTTTTTTAATCTACTTTCGGAGC
>JAGQWA010000048.1 GCA_020437725.1 Bacteroidota bacterium
CCAATTCTTCAGCTGACCAAACACTTGGAAAGAACTTGCGCTGCTGGTACATAGGGTGCAGGTATTTCTGCCACTCACTGCCTCCGGTTGCGGCTTGGTTTTCGCCCTTGGAGTTTAAATAATGGCGAGCGGTTCTTAGGTGTGTCATTGGCCATTCAATATTGTAAAACACGTCTAATTGGCGAATGGCATCTTTTAATTCAGGGGTAACTTCATCACCAAGAGCGTTAATCTTTTCTTCTAAAGTGTTGCCTTCCATTTCAATGGCTAATGCCTTAAAGTCTTTCTCGTATTTGTCTTCAAACATTTTTAGAGTAAGGGTTTTTTTGCCCGTTTTGCGGTCTAAACCAGCATCTTTCCAATAAATGTTTTCGAAATAATCATCAAGCGTTGGGTTCTCAGGTAATCTCGCTTTTCCGCTGGCATTAATTAGGTTTTGAACCCTGGTGCAACGCAATTCAATAAACCTAAACTGCGCACTTTGAAAACCACTGGCCGGAGTAAGCGTTTTTCGGAACAGGTTGTAATCGTCATAGCTCATTCCATCGCGCATAATGCTAAAGGAATTCACCAACAGCGTGGTGTAGCGGTTAATGCGATTTACCTTATTGGTAAGCACTTCAACAGAAGGATTCGCTTCACCCGTAATCTGTTTCACTTCATGCATAATGAGCTTAAGTACCAGCTCGGTTACCTGATGGTAAATAATGAAAATCTCTTCGTCAGCAAAGGTGGTTCTGGGCTTTTGTAAAGAAAGAAGCGTGTCAACCTCTACATAATCCCAATAGGTGATAAGATTGGCATGTAATAGGCCTTCTAAATAGGTGTTTGGGTCTTCGCCAATGGCACCATATTTATCTTCAATTGCTTTTAGGAGATCTTCTCTGTTCATTACCTACGTGTTTCAAGCGGGCTAATGTCAGGCATTGAAAATGTTTAAAAGCAAATGCAAGTCATTTTTTTAGTTGAATGTTGAGTTAGAGTTAGTAATTACTTTATATAGTTTTCAATTCCAGTTCGTTCACCATCTAAACTCACTTGGTTCTTTTCGCGCCAGTAGTCTTTAACACCATCGTCGCCTTTTTTCTGAGCCCAATCAACTAGCGTTTGGCGGTTTTCTTTAAAGTCCATGAGTGGAACACCATAACCACAAGAAATTTGAACAAGATCAATTTCCATTTCTATAATCTGACGAGCACCCGGCACCTCATCAAATCTATGGTTGAATTCCTCCCAGCCATCAGAATCTTTGTGGTGTATTTCAGCCGTTCCATATAAACGGAGAATCAAGGGTGGGCCTTCAAACGCGCAGAACATGATGGTCATTCTATTATTTTGAAGAAGGTGGGCTGCAGTTTCATTTCCGCTACCGGTTAAATTCAACCAAATAATGCGGTTTTGGTCAACAATTCTAAAGCTGTCCAAACCCTTAGGCGAAAGGTTAATTCGGCTATCAGCCGTGGCTGTTGCTACAAAGAATAAATGTTGTTTTTGAATGAATTCAATATGATGTGGTTGAAGCGAATCGGTTTTGGCGCCCATGATTTTAAAAGAGTTAGTGAAGCAAAGAACGCCAATTGAATGGCAATTTCATTCTTTCAAAGTCAGATAGAAACAAGACTGTCTGCTGTGAAAAGTAAACACCATCGGTATTACTGAACAAGGAAAAGTAGAATCTGTGGGCGATAAGCGTGCGGAGAATTATTGGTGGGAGGAAAATAGACCCTAATTGAGTTGTGAAAATTAAGTATTCGGAAAAAGTTGAGCGTATATAGTTCTAGTAGTTTAAATTGGTGCGCACTATTCCTACATAATGAATCACTAAAATTCAAATGAAAAAATTTGAACCGATTAGAGCATACGATGATGACGGGCTTATAATTCCAGACATTGGGACATGGGGGCAGAAGAAGTACAAACTTGTTGGTCACTATGCCAATATTTTTACGTCTGCAATGAAGAACAAATGGAATCTAGTTTATTTGGATTTATTTGCCGGTGCGGGATATGCTAGAATAAAGGGAACCAAACAAATATTGGGAAGTTCATCATTAATCTCGTTGATGATAAGCAATAAATTCGACTATTACATTTTTAACGAACTTGATACGGAAAAATTTAGGGCATTGAAGAAAAGGATATCGAGGTTAAAAGAATATAATGAGAGCACCATTAGCATTATTAATTGTAATGCAAATTCTGATATTGAAGAGATATTAAGTCATATTCCAAGACAAACCGGAAGTATGAGAAGAAATTTATGCTTTTGTTTTCTAGATCCATTCTCATTAAACCTTGAGTATAAGACAGTTGAGAAGTTGGCCGAAAATAAAATGGATATTCTATTGCTACTTGCACTTCAAATGGATGCTAAAAGAAATTTTGAAGTTTATCTGAATGAACAAAGTGAAAAAATTGAATTGTTATTGGGAAATAGCCATTGGAGAAATGACTTTAAGGCTGGCGGCTATAGAAAACAGGAGTTCGTAAAGTTTCTGTCCGATCAATATGACGTTTCAATGAAAAAGTTGGGTTATCATACTAATATTCCAAAAGAACGAATAGTGAATACTGTTGGGCAAGGTATTTATTATTTAGCCTTTTATTCACGGCATGAATTGGGTGGAGAGTTTTTTAATAAGATTCGCCAAGCAGCTGATGATCAATTAAAAATGTTCTAATGGCACAATCAAGTATTGAATGGACTGAACTTACATGGAACCCAACTACTGGCTGCGATAAAATTTCCGCTGGGTGCAAGTTTTGTTATGCAGAAGTAATGAGCAGACGGTTACAAGCTATGGGAGTAGAGAAGTATGAAGATAATTTTGAGTTGCGCATTCACGAAAAGGAACTGGAAACTCCATACAAGTGGAAAAAACCAAAAGTGGTTTTTGTTAACTCCATGAGTGATCTTTTTCACAAAGATGTGCCCGTTGAATTCATTCAAAGAGTTTTTAAGGTTATGAAAGACAATCCTCAGCATGTTTTTCAGGTTCTAACTAAGAGAGCTGATATTTTAAACTTCTATGACTCTGAAAATTTACTGGATTGGAGTCACAATATATGGATGGGCGTTTCAGTGGAAGACAATAGATTCACACGGCGAATTGATATGTTAAGAGAGACTAAGGCCAGAGTTAAGTTTCTGTCTTGTGAGCCATTAATTGGGCCTTTACCTAAATTGAATTTAAAAGGGATAGATTGGGTAATAGTTGGAGGTGAAAGCGGTAGAAAACCTAGACCTATGAAATCTGAATGGGTTGAACATATTAAGGAGCAATGCCAATTAAATGATGTTCCGTTTTTCTTTAAACAATGGGGAGGAACTAACAAGAAAAAGGCTGGACGAGAGCTGCATGGGCAGACTTGGGATGAAATGCCAGAAATGACCATGACAAAGTGATTCAACCCAAACTTTCAAAACATATTGAAAGTACCGTTGTTACATTTGCATCATGGAGTTTCAAGAAGCCAAGAACAAGTTTGTGCAGGCATGGGGAAGTTTGGGCAACAAATGGGGAGTAAACCGCACCATGGCGCAAATACATGCGCTGCTTATGATTTCGCACCAACCCCTTTCTGCTGAAGATGTTATGAGCGAACTTAGCATCTCGCGCGGTAATGCCAACATGAACCTAAGAGCACTTATCGATTGGAATTTGGTGTATCGCGAAATTGTTCCTGGCGAACGCCGAGATTTCTTTGTAGCTGAGAAAAACACCTACAAAGTGGCCATGCGCATTATTAAAGAGCGTCGCAAACGAGAGCTGGAGCCAGTGGTTTCTTTGCTCGATGATTTTAAAAGCATAGATGCCAAAAAAGATGATGCCGAAGTGGTAGAATTTAAACGAATGATGGAAGAATTGGGCGCATTTACTTCAAAAGCTGACAGAGCCATGGATAAACTAACCAGAACCGAAGAGAGTTGGTTTTTTGGTACATTACTGAAATTGTTCAGGTAACACTTTCTCGCCAAACCCTGTCATTTTCTTATTTACCTTAATCCAAAGGAATTCAAAGCACATTTTCGTTCAAAAATTAAGGCTATGCGTTTAGGGTTATTGTTGGTTTTATTGGTTGTGGTTTCGTCGTGTTCAGAACAAAAACATGAACCAATAGCCACTCAAGAAACAGATTCCATTTCAACCGAAAAAGTGCTAATAGAAATTGAGAAATCAGCCATTCAAGACATTTTAGATAAAGCTAAGGTTAAAGGTTCAGTACTTATTTACGATGAAGATGCTGACACCTACTATTCCAACAATTTTGAACGAGCCAGAAACGGATTTTTACCAGCGTCAACCTTCAAAATTGTAAACTCAATATTGGCCTTAGAAACAGGTGTCGTTTGGGATTTTGACACCGAAATTAAATGGGATGGCGTGGTGAGAGACATGAAAATCTGGAACGGAGACATGAGTTTTTATGATGCCTATCACAAATCATGTTTGCCATGTTATCAGCAACTGGCCAGACAAATGGGGTACGAAACGCTTTCAAAGAAACTGGCAACTTTCAATTACGGCAAAATGCAATTTGATGAAAGTGATTTTGATAAGTTTTGGGTTGAAGGCTCGTCTAGAATTACCCAATACGAACAAATAGATTTTTTGAAAAGATTGGTGCATATGAAACTTCCAGCATCAGAACGCACTTATGGCCTTGTGCGAAAACTCATGATACTTGATCAGAATGAAGATTTTATACTTCGTGGCAAAACTGGCTGGAGCATTAGAGATGGTTTCAACGTTGGTTGGTTTGTAGGTTTTGTAGAACCAAGAGAAGGCGGCCGCTATTATTTTGCTACCAATATAGAGCCACAAGAAGCCTTTAAAATGGAACTTTTTGCCAAGGTGCGGTATGAGATTACGTATGAAGTTTTAAAGGAAATGGGGGTGATAGGTGTTAGCGATTAGCGACTAGCCAATAGGGTTTAGGAAGTCACTAGTAACTAGAGATAAGTCAATAGTATTTTCCTAACGGTCAATTTTCAGACTTTAGACCTGAGACTTTGGACAATTATGCGGTAAGATTTAAGGCCAATTTTCAAATTTTCAATTGCTCAACTAGAAACTCTAAACCAGAAACTACAAACCCTTTAAACCTTAAACTTTCAGACTTTAAACTCAAGAAGTTTACATTAAAAGAAGAACACTTAACGCCATTACCGCCATTCCGGCCAACAAGCCATAAATGGTTAAGTGGTGCTTTCCATAGCGTTGAGCGGCAGGTAAAAGCTGATCGAGCGAAATAAAAACCATGATTCCACCAACGGCAGCGAAAACAATTCCAAAAACGGTGTCGTTAAAAAACTGGTGTAGTGCTAGGTAGGCAACCAAAGCACCAATGGGTTCAGAAATTCCAGATACAAACGAGAATAGGAAGGCTTTTTTCTTACTGCCGGTAGCATAATAAACCGGAATACTCACCGCAATACCTTCTGGAATATTGTGAATGGCAATGGCAATAGCTATTGATAAACCCAGTGTAAAATCTTCAACCGTGGCTATGAAGGTTGCCATTCCTTCAGGGAAATTGTGAATGCCAATTGCAAGCGCAGTAACAACACCCATTTTATAGAACGAAGCTTCTTTGCTTTTGCCACGTACCTTTTTTTGATGGTCTATTTCATCAACTGTATCAGATTCAGCAAATTCATGCGGGTTTTCGTAGTGTGGAATGAGCTTATCGATTATGGCTACCAATATCATTCCGCCAAAAAAAGCGGCTACTGTAAGCCAATTGCCCATTTTCTCGCCTTGTCCATCAACCAAATGCTCAAGCGCTTTCGGAAAAATGTCGATAAACGAAACATAAATCATAACGCCAGCAGAGAAACCCATTGAAACCGAAAGCCAATTCTTGTCAGTTCTTTTGGCAAACACGGCTATGGCACTACCTATTCCGGTTGAAAGTCCTGCAAAAAGCGTAAGTAAAAATGCATCCATGAATACCTTGTCGAACATTGGCGCGCAAATATGGTTATTTAGAATGAATCTTAAGAAGCAAACTAAACGCACTTCTCAATACATTTTTCTATCTAACAGGTTTAGACAGCAAATGTATTATTTTTAGGCTTATCTAAAAATAAATTTACTCACGCCTTAATGGGTCAACGTGAATGGTAACTTGTTGCTCTAATTCAGTTGAAACGGCTTCTTCTAACAAATCAACCAAATCGTGAACGCGTTTTAACGACCAGTCTTCTGGCAATCGAATATGAAAAACCATCTCCTTATGGTCACCATAATCGTGCACATGAATATGGTGTGCATGCACTTCTTGTTTAGCGGTTGAGTTGCAGATTTCTTGCACCTTCTTTAATAAATCATTGCCAGGGTGTTCACCAAGCAAGGCGCTAATTGCCGAGTCTAAAACTTGATAGGCCACGTAACCGATAAACACAGAAATGAGAATACCCATAACGCCATCAATCCACCAAAAACTGCCACTAATAAAAATGCCAACTAGCACTAGAACGCTGCTTAATGCATCGCTTCTATGGTGCCAACCATCGGCAACCAGAGCCCAAATTTTATTTCGTTTACCAATTCTTATTGAAAACTGGGCCATTACTTCTTTAACCAAAATGGAAACTACTGTAACCCAAATGGCCAAGCTGCCATATTCTGCTCCTTCAGCTTTTATGAGCTTTTGAATAGATTCAATTAAAAAATGGAAGGCAATGAAACCCAGCATTGACCCTACAATTACAGAAGCCACAGTTTCAGACCTTCCATGGCCAAAGGGGTGATCATCGTCAGGTGGTTTTCTCGATATTTTGAGGGCAATAAGCACAATTACCGACGACAAACTGTCCGACAAAGTATGCCAAGCATCAGCTATTAAAGTAACTGACATAGAGACTATTCCCGCCCAAAGTTTGAGCCCAAAAAGAAGCAGGTTGCCTATAATAGAAACCCACGAAAATTGAATGGCTTGATGATGGTGTTTATGACTCAATCTGCTTTTGATTCGAGTTTATCGATAAGATCTGGCACCCTTCTAAGCGCCGCCAATTCTTTGTGAACCGTTCTAATTTCTCTTGCTGGAGAACCGTAATAGGCCTTGCCACCTTCAAGCGATTTGCTAACGCCTGATTGAGCACTAATTACAGCGCCTTTGCCAATTCTAATGTCTTTGGTTATGCCTACTTGACCCCAACAAATAACATCGTCTTCAATAATGGTTTTGCCACCAATGCCGCACTGAGCCGCAATTAGGCAGTTTTTTCCTATTTCTACGCCATGGCCAATGTGCACCAAATTGTCAATTTTGGTGCCTTTGCCAATTCTGGTAATGCCAGAAACACCTTTGTCAATGGTGGTGTTGGCGCCGATTTCTACGTCATCTTCAATTTGCACCCAACCGCAAGAAATCCATTTAATGTAATCGCCGCCTTTTTTATCGTAATAAAATGCCTGTCCACCAATAATGGCACCTGATTGGATTATTACATTATCTCCAATATGCGTGTTGTCATAAATAACCACATTCGGGTAAATAATACAGTTCTTGCCAATAGTAACTCCATTTCCAATTACTACGCTTGTGTGAATTTGCGCGCTCTCGTGAATTTCAGTTTCCTGTGAAATCATTTCTTTTCCAAACGCCGATTTAAAAGGGTAAAAATGAGCAACTAAACTGTTGTAAGCTGCAAAAGGGCTTTCATGAATTAAAAAGCATTTCCCTTCAGGAGGCTGTTGGTTGGTATTTACAATAATTACTGTGGCTTCAGAATAGAGCGCTTTCTTCAGGTACTTCTCATGCCCTACAAAAATGATAGAGCCTAATTCTACCTTATGTATTTCGTTTAGTCCGGTTGCTAGAATGTTTTTGTTGCCAACAATTGTGGCATTTATTCTTTCAGCAATTTCTGAAACGGAAATGGGGGATTGGAAATTCAATTAATTGTCCTTTTTTGAAATGAGTACTTCGTATTCATCGGGTGTAAGTTTTACAATTTCACCGTCTTTTGAGATTACGATTTTTGAGTTTTTATATCGCTTAAATTCTATTAATCTCTTTTGAATGAGAGGGAAAGATTTTAAAATTTTATCTGAAACGGTTTCTAGTTTTTCCATTGTGTCTTGATCATTTACATATTCATCGCATTCAAGAACATCGGGCAAAATTGTGTAAGATGCAGTGGTTTTTCCTGCACCAATTGGTCCCGCTATTATGTAAAGGTTTTTCACGTGCCAAAGATACTTCAAGACAAACAGTCCAATTGTTTCAATTAATGTAGAATAACCAATTGCTAAAAGCTTTTTCCTAAACTTTTCAAAAGCAAATTCGTTTACTTTTGCGCCCAAATTTTACAAATCAATGGCTGTACGCACACTTGCCTTTAGAGACGCTATTAAAGAAGCAATGGACGAAGAAATGGAACGCGATGAAAACGTGTTCCTTATGGGAGAAGAAGTTGCTGAGTATAACGGAGCCTACAAAGCTTCGCGTGGTTTATTAGATAAATATGGTCCTAAAAGAGTTATTGATACGCCTATTGCAGAGCTTGGCTTTGCTGGTGTTGGGGTAGGAGCGGCAATGGCTGGCCTTAGACCCATTGTAGAATTTATGACCTGGAACTTTGCCCTTTTAGCCATAGATCAGATTGTGAATGCATCGGCTAAGATGCTTTCAATGTCGGGTGGGCAGGTTGGTAACCCAATTGTTTTCCGTGGTCCTTCTGGCTCAGCGGGTCAATTAGGTGCACAGCACTCTCAAACTTTTGAGAATTGGTATGCCAACGTTCCTGGGTTGAAAGTAATTTCACCTTCAAACCCATATGATGCCAAAGCCCTTTTAAAGGCAGCTATTAGAGACAATGATCCAGTAGTTTTTATGGAATCGGAGTTGATGTATGGCGATAAAGGTGAAGTGCCTGAGGGAGAAATTATCTTACCAATTGGCAAAGCGCATGTGGTAAGAGAAGGAAACGATGTTACCATTGTTTCATTCAATAAAATGATGAAAGTAGCCAATGCGGCTGCTGAAGAGCTTGCCAAAGAAGGCATAAACGCCGAAGTAATTGACCTAAGAACCATTAGGCCATTAGATTACCAAACCATAGTTGAGTCGGTTAAAAAAACCAATAGGTTGGTAGTTGTTGATGAGTCTTGGCCATTTGGTTCAATTGCATCAGAAATCAGTTTCCAAGTGCAAAAGCATGGTTTTGATTATTTAGATGCACCAATTAAGCGAGTAAATGGTGCAGATGTGTCAATGCCATACGCTGCCAATTTGGTTGATGCCTATTTGCCAAACCCTGCCAAGGTGATTCAGGCAGTAAAATCGGCCATGTATTTGGCTTAAACTGGGGCAATTGCAACTTTTTAATTTTTTTGTAATTTATTAATGGCGGCGGTTAAACATTGGGTTGGCGCTGCCAGATTAAGAACCTTGCCACTTGCAATTGCAGGATTGGTATTGGGTAATTGCATTGCATCATACCAAAACAGTTTTTCGTGGTCTGTTTGCATTCTTAGCATACTAACCGCCTTCTTTTTACAAGTGCTTTCTAACTACGCTAATGACTATGGCGACTATGCCCATGGCGTAGATAACGACAAAAGAATAGGTCCCACCAGAGCTGTTCAATCCGGTGAAATAAGCCAAGAAGCCATGAAAAAAGCCATTGTTTTTGTTGCACTTCTTGCATTACTATCAGGATTGGCTTTGTTGTGGTTTTCTAGAGAACAAGTTAATCTAATTAAGTTAGGAATAATGCTCACCTTAGGCTTGCTGAGCATTTGGGCTGCAATAAAATATACAGCTTCGAAAAATCCTTATGGCTACAAAGGCTACGGAGATATAGCTGTGCTTATTTTCTTTGGGCTAATTGCAGTTTTAGGCGTGCTTTACCTACAAACTGGTGGCATTGAATTAAGCTGGTTTGCTCCAGCCATAGCTTTTGGCCTGCTTTCAGTTGGGGTGTTGAATCTAAACAACATGCGCGATATTGAAAATGATTTTATTTCAGGCAAAATTACCATTGCGGTTAGGTTAGGATTAAAGAATGCGCGCTTTTACCATTATGGTTTAATTGTTACGGCTATTTTACTTTTTGTATTTTTTGCAAACTCAATATACCAAGCATGGTGGCAATATTTATTTTTGACACCACTAGCACTACTAATTATTCATCTACACAAGGTGAGCAACCGAACAAATTACAAGGAATTTAATCCATTGCTGAAAGAATTGGCATTATCAAGTGCATTTATTGCTATTTCTGTAGGCTTAAGCTTAAATATTGGCTAACTAACACTTACATACATTCAAAAAAATGACTCGTTTAACAGCAGAGTACATTACTCACACTCTGAATTTTAAAAAGCCCGCAAAAACTTCAAGAGACACACTTACCACAAAACAAACCTTCTTTTTGGTTTTGAGAGAAGAAGGAAATGACGATGTGTTTGGAATAGGAGAATGCTCTTATATAGCAGGTTTAAGCCGCGATGATGCTTCGCAATACGAAAACCATTTAAAGCTGCTTTGCGACTTAATAAATGAAGAAGGAAATGCTGATGTTGATTTTGATTTTGACGCCTTTCCTTCAATGGAGTTTGGTTTAGAAATGGCAATAATGGATTTGGAAAACGGCGGCAAACGACAATATTTTGATGAAAACGAGTTCTTTTTGAGTGAACGAGATATTGCCATAAATGGCCTAGTTTGGATGGATGCAGCCACTGAAATGGTTTCGCAAATTGATGAGCTTTTGGCAAACGACTTTAAAGTACTTAAACTGAAGGTTGGCGCACTCGACTTGGCCGAAGAAATTGGTGTTTTGCGCTATATACGATCTAAATACACGGCTGCCGAAGTAGAAATTAGGCTTGATGCCAACGGTGCCTTTACACCTGAAAATGCGCTTGGAATTTTGAATAAGCTGGCTGAATTCGACATTCATTCAATTGAACAGCCAATAAAACCTGGCCAATGGGAAGCCATGGCACAGTTGGTGAAAGATTCGCCAATAGATATAGCGCTCGACGAAGAGTTAATTAACATTACCGACCCTGACGAAAAAGAACAGATGTTGAAAGCCATAAGGCCGCAATACATCATTATAAAACCCACTCTTTTAGGTGGTTTTGGTCTTAGTGAAGAATGGATGGAAATTGCTGATGAATTGCTAATTCCATATTGGGTAACATCGGCTCTTGAAAGCAATATTGGCCTTAATGCCATTGCTCAATGGGTAGCCGACTTGGATCTTACTCGCCCACAAGGTCTAGGCACAGGTCAACTTTATGGCAATAACTTTAAATCGCCGCTTATTATAGATAAAGGCTTTTTACGTTATGATGATTCTAGAGATTGGCATTTGGATGCAATAGGATTATAATGGCTAAAATTTTAGACCTGAACGATTTATAAAAGCCTTTTGCAAATCGTTTTCACAACAAAAAGGTGTTGGTTATAACATTTCTGCTAAGTGTTATAACTTAAAACAGCTGTTAAATTCTAATTTTCCAACTTTAATAATTAGGGGTGAGTACTGGACTTGTTAAATCGGCCATTCAACATCATAATCAGGAGCAGCTAGAGTATTATGATAATAAAATAAAGAAAACCATGCTGCCGGTTGAGTCATTCTACATCAACAGGCATATTGCAGAGATTTTAAAAGTGGCCAATCTTAGTCGAAATGATCAGATACTAGACGTGGGCTGCGGAATGGGTAAGTTCACATTTCCGCTTTTAAAAAAGGGTTATCAAATTACCGGTTTAGACCTTTCTCCTTTTTTATTGCAGCAGTTGCTTCGCCATAATGATAATAGGTTTCCTATTAAACTTATTTGCTCTGACATTTTAGATATTCCTTATGAATACAATGAGAAATTTGATAAGGTAATTGGGTTTTTCGCTCTGCACCATTTTCATCACCTGCATTCATATTTTCAGGTGATGGCTAGAATTTTAAAGCCCGGTGGTGAGATTATATTCTTAGAGCCAAATGCTTACAATCCACTCTATTATGTGCAAATTTTACTGTCGCCAACCATGTCGTGGAAAGGTGATAAAGGTGTGTTTGACATGAAGCGAAAGAAATTTGAAGAAGCCGCACAATTTGCTTCATTACACGGTTTAGAGATTCATAAATATGGTTTTTTTCCGCCCTTTGTGGTAAATACAAAAGCGGGCAGAATGTTAGAAAAGGTGGTAGAAGGAATGCGCATTTTCAAGTTCTTTTCTGCCTTTCAGATTATTAAACTAAAAAAGCCATTGGTTTAATAGCTAAAATGAACATTGCTGAGTATTCAAATGCGTTGCAGCTAACCAATGATGGAATTTGGGTAGCACAAAGGAGTGAGTTTATTTCATATACCATGAATGGGCACGAACTCATAAAAGAATCAGAAGAAAAATCTTTTTGGTTTCAACATAGATTGAGTTGCGTGCTGGCAGTAATAGCTAAATTGAACATACAATCGCTTTTAGATATTGGCGGTGGCAATGGAAGCCTAACCAAGCAGCTAATTAATAATGGCATAAACTGCACCCTTTTAGAGCCAGGCGAAGTTGGAATTGCAAATGCCAAGGCAGCGGGAATCGAAAACTTAATTTGCAGCTCGTTGAAGGAAGCCAAATTCAAAGAAAATGCCTGGGAGTCTGTTGGTTTATTTGATGTTTTAGAACATGTAAAAGATGATGATGACTTTGCTGCTGAGCTACATAGAATTCTTAAACCCGATGGTTTTCTCATATTAACTGTGCCTGCGTATCAAAGTCTGTTTTCAGCATTTGACGAAGAAGTGGGGCATTTTAGACGCTACACGCTTAATACTCTTTGCACTAAACTCAAATCAGTGGGTTTTGAGATTCGATATAGTTCTTATTTATTCTCGTGGCTACCAATGCCCATGTTTGTTACTCGCAAAATGCTTGGAAGTGGAGCAAAAAAGGCCGACAGAAAAAAGGGACATTTAAACGGAAATAGGGCATTGTCTGAATTAGCACAAATGGCGTTTAAACACGAAAAATGGATGATTGAAAAAGGACTTTCAATTCCATTTGGCTCGAGTTGTTTAGTTGTTGCACAAAAAAAAGACACTAAAAATGGCTAAATCATTTGAGTTATTTGCCTTTCATTCAAATCTTGAATTAACCAAAGAAGGGTTTAAGG
>JAGQWA010000490.1 GCA_020437725.1 Bacteroidota bacterium
GGCTTTACTGTTCTCTTAAAAGCTGGGTTCGATTTCATCAAATACCCAGATTATAAGGTTAGGATAACACCCGTAAACTTTGAAAACACTTTTACCAACAGCCTTGATGTAGAAGGCGGGCTTTCCGCACATTTTACTTTTGGTTTTACGCTTGGTTGGTATTTTAATTTTAGCAAGAAAAGCCAAGAAGAAATAGATTAAATAGAAACTCTTTTCGAAATCTGTTGTTTTAAAACCGATGCGAAAATCGAATAGAACATTTTTAATCACTTTGTTTGCCACTGCATTTGCATTGGCAGCATGTTCCCAAACTTCAACCAACAAAAAACTAACATTGATCGATTCATTAAAAAGCCAATTAACCGATACTTCTCAATTAGACACCGCCACTCTAGGAGCCGGTTGTTTTTGGTGCGTAGAAGCCGTTTTTCAACGTATTGAAGGTGTAAAGTCAGTAAAATCTGGATATACCGGTGGTAACATCAAAAACCCATCATACCGAGAAATTTGTACTGGTAGAACCGGCCATGCCGAAGTAGCCCAATTGGTTTATGATACTAAAGTGATTTCGTATGCCGAATTACTTGAAGTGTTCTTGGTGAGTCATGATCCTACTCAATTAAACAGGCAAGGCAACGATGTTGGAACCCAGTACAGGAGCTCTATTTTTACCCATTCTGAAAAACAACAACGCATTGCAGAAGCCGCCATTGCAGCAGCTGATTCATCGGGTTTGTGGAACGATAAGATTGTAACCACAATAGAGCCAATTGGCGCATTTTACGTGGCCGAAGACTATCACCAAAACTATTATAACGACAATCCTAATCAGGGCTATTGCACTTACATTATAGCCCCAAAAATTGAGAAGGTGAAAAAGCTGTTCAAAGACAAGCTGAAAGAAGATTACAAGTAAGATTTATCTGGGAAGAATATTCAAATCGTTGAGTCTAGAATATTGTTTTTGGTCGAGCCCAATCCCTGACTTTTACCCCAAAGGCGAAAGGCTTAGTTGGCGTAGTCTAAAAAGTTGAAATCGTCACCCTGTTCCGATAGCTGTCGGAACATTTCAGGGTCTCGATAATCGAACTATAAAGCGAACAATGAGATCCTGAAACCAGTTATCCATTACAAAAGCCCCCTTATAACTTCCCCCAAAGGGGCAAGAATTAAGCCTTTGCCCTTTGGGGTAAGGGTTTGCCAGCCCGAAAGATCTGGTCTGGCGGGGATGGGGCTTAGTCATCAAATCTTCTTGGTTTTAGCATTAAAACTTCGTTCACAGGATGACTGCGGTTATTTGCTTTTTAAAACAGCATCTATAATGTGAGCAAAAAGCACCAAATATTAAGTTTTAAGAGAAAGAGCCAAAAAACTAACCTAGCTCATTAAAATGGCGAAGTTGTGTGTTTAGTTTGCATGTTTTTTAATTTAAGGGCATGCAAAAAGAAGACGGTTTGCCGCATCAGTATAAAAGGTTGCAAAAGCAAAAAGCAGCCATAGATCCCATACTTTCTAGAGAAGAACTTTCTCAAATTGCTACCAGAAAAGATTTAATAGAATTGTTTAAAGACCGCGGCCCAAAAGCTGCAAGTGCTTTAGAGAATTATGAATATGAAAGAGAACTAAGGTTTTTGCAAATAGAGCTAATCAAATTGCAGTCTTGGATTCAGGCCCATAAACTACGAGTGGCCGTTTTATTTGAAGGCAGAGATGCTGCCGGAAAAGGTGGAACCATTAAAAGGTTTATGGAGCATTTAAACCCTCGATCTTCAGGCGTAGTGGCGCTTACAAAACCAACAGATGTAGAAAAGGGGCAATGGTATTTTAGACGATACATTAAAGAACTTCCAGACCCAGGCGAAATTGTATTTTTTGACCGTAGCTGGTATAATCGAGCTGTGGTTGAGCCAGTAATGGGATTTTGCACCGAGAGCGAGTACGATAAATTCATGTTTCAAGTTCCTGAGTTTGAACATTTGCTTTATGAAGATGGCGTAGTGGTTATAAAATTCTGGTTTTCCATTTCTAAAGAAGAGCAGAAAGCCCGTTTTAATAAACGAATACAAAATCCCTTAAAACGCTGGAAATACAGCCCTGTTGACATGAAAGGCCAACAGCTTTGGGGAAAATATACCCACTACAAAGAGCAAATGTTTAGCCTCACACATACCAGCTATTGCCCATGGATTATTGTGCAAGCCAACAACAAAAAAAGAGCAAGGTTAGAAGCCATGCGCTATGTGCTAAACCGGTTTAATTACGATGGTAAAAAAGAAGCAGCTACCGTTTTGGCTCCAGATCCAAACGTGGTAATGCGCTACCACCGTTCTGTAATTCAAGTTGACTATTAAGAAGATCTATATGCCACAAAATTTATCAGATAAACAATTACAAAGGCTTAGCACCAAAAAAGGCTTAAGTGCTTTGCTTTATAACGATACATTGAACGTTTCAAGAGTTTGGAGGTATGAAGATTACGAACGGGAAATT
>JAGQWA010000491.1 GCA_020437725.1 Bacteroidota bacterium
CACCAACGTTAGAAGTTGAGTTATTTCCATTAATATAACAATTGGTAATAGAGTTGTGGTGAGCACCATTGTAAATATGTGCACCAGCCGTTGTACCAGTGTTCATGTCGATAGTCATGTTGGTAAAGTTCATATATGAACAGTTGTTCAAATCGATGTTACCTGTAAAACCAGAACCAGTAAACGAAATTTTAACACTGTCTTTATGTTGACCATCAATGGTTAGCTGAGCACTGCTAGTACCGTGAATGTTGTTTAATTGAATTGAAGGATAGGTTTCTTGTCCACCTCCATTTTTGCCAAGTAACGTAAATGTTACATTACCAGCTAAACCGCACTTAAGTTTTGCAAGGGCACTGGTTAAATCTGGGAAATCGGCACCGCCTCGATTACCAACTGTAAATCTACCAGACATGCCAGAACATACGTCAACAAAAGCTTCATCTTTTGCGTCAGGATCGCCTGTTACTTGTGTGCTCATTCTCACATAAATTCTAAAATCACCTGTTCTATTTGGATTCCAAGTAGTTGTTAACTCTTTGGTAAAAGTTGCACCAGGAGCAAGCGAGCTAATGGTGTGGCCAACTGCCGAAGACCATGTTTTACCACTATCAGTTGAGTATTGGAAAGCAATGCTCTCATTAGACAGAGTGCCACTGCCCGAATTCTTACAGAAAACTGAAATGGTGTTATTATTAGTTGGATTAACAGATACAGGGCTTGGAATAGCCTTAATATCTAGGTCGTAGGGAGATAAGTAATACTCATTGCACCCAATATCATACTTGGTGTCGCCAGTTGCAGGCCTTTTATTGCCGTCAATATCAGTTAAATAGAAACTTCTAGAAGTTGCCATACCAATATTGTTTAGTGTAGAAGAATAGGTTCTTAAATCTCTTGGCTCATTGTCAAACTCTGGGTCAACATCAACCGAATTGGCGTTGTAGCCAGAATATTGGGTTTTTTGAGCCGCTAAACTCGCAAATGCATAAGTACCTAAAACCCCCCAATACGAACCGCCATTCCAATCGAGGTTATTGTGGTTCATTTTAGCAGGTAAATCGTACATATAAATGCCATAAGTACCACCATTAGCATACCAGTTGTTATTCATAAATTCTGAACCGGTTGGGTATGGCATATAAGCGCCGTAGGAGGAGCCTTTAAAGCTGAGTGAGTTGTTATACCATTTGTTTCTATACATATAGTAACCATATACGCCATAGCTGCTTCCGCTCCATGCGGCAATCATATTGTTATATACGTGAGATGTATCGCTAGAAGAGCCATAATAGTTGTTATAGTACCAGTATAAATAGTATTGCTGAGATGATAGGTTTAGTTTAGAATTACTTAAAGTAGTTCTAACGCCATACATTTGGTACATACCGTAATAGCCAGAAAAGCTATCAATTTCAATATTATCCATTACCAAATCTTCGTGGTAGTATAAATACATGGCCATGTAAGTTTGGTTGTAGAATTGGCAATTGGTTATGGTGCAATCTTCTGTTCGAGATGATGTGCTCCATCCATAAAGTAAGAAACCATAGTAACCACCTCTAAACAAACAATCATTAAAGGAGTTAAACTCAGATTGATAATTGTAGCAAGGATAACCAGTACCAGAACCAGTATATTCTATTCTTACATTATCAAACGTGTTGTAGTCGGCCTGGCTGTTTAGGTAAATTCCATAGGTTCCAGAGAATACAATACTTACATCTTCAAACTTTATATAATCAACCGAAATCATATATAAAGTATAAGTGCCCGTATTAGAAATAACCACATGGTTTCTATTACCAGACTTGCCTTTAAATGTAATGGTGTTTGTTGAAGATGCACCAGTAATGGCTCGGCTTAAAGAAACTTGGCCATTGTATGTGCCGGGTTCAATGGTGAACGTAACAGGTCCACTAACACCACTCGACATAAGCGCATTTGCCGCTGCCGTAATGCTAGTGTAGTTGGTAGAGCCTGATCCGCTAGGATCAATTGTGTAGTTACCCGACAGTTGGGCGTGAGCACCCATTGTTCCAAAAAGGAACATCGCGGTTACTACCAGAAATTTGGTAAAAACTGTTTTCATCTCGTATTAAAATTTGGTTAAAAACAAGGGATTAAAGGGATGCACCAATAGGAGGGCGCCAATGGCATTGGGTGCATAAGTATGAGAACAGTAATTGCCATTAGCACTTAGATAGATCAACGCATCCCTTTTTTAAGCATAAAAGTTCAATATGCCATTTCAATAGTAATACTTTCAAGTGGAATAACAATGCTGCTCGATTCCAAATTTTTGTAACAAAATTTCACACTTTTAAACTAATCATTTATGCAATGAAGAATGTAATGATACCAGTCGTTTACGGTATCAGGTCCGTAGGTAGCATTTAAGAGTTTTTGTTTGGCCGGAGATGCTAAGGTGTTCGAAATAATGTCACTAGTAACGTATTCGGCGTATTTAAAATCGGGGTTTAA
>JAGQWA010000492.1 GCA_020437725.1 Bacteroidota bacterium
TTTAAAGTGGCGGTTAACATACTGTAGGTAGGCAAGCAGCAAGTATTTTTTGTACTCAAAATCTAGGTTGCCGTGATAGAACCAATTGTTCGAAAGGTTTTTCATGACATGCATTTTTTATTGGGTTTAACAGAACTGACAATATGAACGAAATATTGTCAGACCTAAAATATCGATTTTAAAGCTTTTGATGCACTATTTACAGAAATTTTGGTCTAAACCCTGTCAAAATTTCCCACAATAAATTTCTTAGTGGGCATTATTTACAAGTGGCATGAATTTCGTTAAGGCCGTGGTTGAAACTTTAAAAACAAAAAACACAATAACAAATGGCACAAACTATCACGCCTTTAGCAGACAGAGTTCTAGTTGAGCCGGCTGCTGCAGAATCAACAACTGCATCTGGTATCATCATTCCTGACACAGCGAAAGAGAAACCACAAAAAGGTAGAATCGTTGCTGCTGGTCCTGGTAAAGTAGAAAACGGTACCAAGATTGAAATGACCGTTAAAGATGGCGACATGGTACTTTATGGCAAGTATGCCGGTACTGAAGTAACCGTAGATGGTAAAGAACTTCTTATCATGAGAGAGTCTGACATTTTAGGAATCCTTTCATAATTCATTTTTCAAACAAAAAATCTAAAAACAAATAGTTAGTATGGCTAAGCAAATAAAATTTGACATTGAGGCTAGAAACGGACTAAGAAGAGGTGTAAACGCTTTGGCAGATGCCGTAAAAGTAACCCTAGGTCCTAAAGGTAGAAACGTAGTAATAGACAAGAAATTTGGTTCACCATCGGTAACCAAAGACGGTGTTTCTGTTGCTAAAGAAATTGAATTAAAAGACCCAGTTGAAAACATGGGCGCTCAAATGGTGAAAGAAGTAGCTTCTAAAACAGCAGATCTTGCTGGCGATGGAACTACAACTGCTACTGTTTTAGCGCAAGCCATTGTAAACGCAGGTCTTAAAAACGTAGCTGCGGGTGCAAATCCTATGGATTTAAAACGCGGTATCGATAAATCGATTGCTGCTGTGGTAAATCACCTTGCTTCTATGAAACAAGAAGTTGGCGACGACTTTAGCAAAATTGAGCAAGTAGCCACCATTTCTGCCAACAACGATAGCGAGATAGGCAAGCTTATTGCCCAAGCTATGGAGAAAGTAGGTAAAGAAGGTGTAATTACTGTTGAAGAAGCAAAAGGAACTGAAGACGAACTTAAAACTGTTGAAGGTATGCAGTTTGACCGTGGATACCAGTCTCCTTACTTTGTTACCAATACCGAGAAAATGGAAGCTGAATTAGAAAACCCATACATTCTAATTCACGACAAGAAGGTTTCTAGCATGAAAGAACTTCTTCCAGTACTTGAGCAAACAGCTCAGTCTGGTCGTCCATTATTAATTATCTCAGAAGAAGTAGAAGGCGAAGCGCTTGCTACATTGGTAGTAAACAAAATTCGCGGTACACTAAAAATTGCTGCAGTTAAAGCTCCTGGTTTTGGCGACAGAAGAAAAGCCATGCTAGAAGATATTGCTATCTTAACTGGCGGTACTGTAATTTCTGAAGAAAGAGGCTTTAAACTAGACCAAGCTGATCTTTCTCACCTAGGTCAATGCGAAAAAGTTTCAATTGATAAAGACAACACCACCATCGTAAATGGTAAAGGTGCTGCTGAAGATATTCAAGCTAGAGTTAACCAAATTAAAGCTCAAATTGAAACTACCACTTCTGATTACGACAAAGAAAAACTACAAGAGCGTTTAGCTAAACTTTCTGGTGGTGTTGCTGTAATTTATGTGGGTGCAGTATCAGAGGTTGAAATGAAAGAAAAGAAAGACCGTGTTGACGATGCATTGCATGCTACAAGAGCAGCAGTTGAAGAAGGAATTATTCCTGGTGGCGGTGTTGCCCTAATTAGAGGTATTGCAGCTTTAGACAGTGTTAAAACTGATAATGAAGACGAAGCAACAGGTGTTGGCATTGTAAGAAAAGCACTTGAAGCGCCATTGCGTCAAATTGTAGCAAATGCTGGCGAAGCTGATGGTTCTATTGTAATTGAGAAAGTAAGAAATGGCGAAGGCGATTTTGGCTACAACGCTAGAACCGATGTTTACGAGAATATGTATGCTGCTGGTGTAATTGACCCAACTAAAGTAACCCGCGTTGCTCTTGAGAACGCTGGTTCTGTAGCTGGTATGTTACTTACTACTGAGTGTGTATTGGTAGATGAGCCAGAAGAAGCTCCTGCCGGTGCTCCAGGAATGGGTGGCATGGATCCTAGCATGATGGGAATGTAAGATCATAACCAACTCTTAATAACCGACCGTCTTGGTGCAATGCCAAGGCGGTTTTTTTGTGCCAAATGAAATCTAGTTATTGAATTTGAAGCCAAAACGAACCACCATGTGTCTCAACACCCACTAGGGAGTCAAGTTGCCAAATTGGGTCTAGAATTTTATGCAGAAATTGAGTTT
>JAGQWA010000493.1 GCA_020437725.1 Bacteroidota bacterium
CTTCAATAATAGCCTTTTCTGCTTTCTCCCAGTTTTCTTCAGAGCCAATGTATTTTGACCTATCAGTTTTATGACGAAGCGAGATTTGAGCTGTATAATCTTCAAAACCCAGTGAACCAAATACGTGTAGCACTAGGTCTATAACCTTTTTAAATTCTTCTTTAACCTGCTCGGCAGTACAGAAAATATGGGCATCGTCTTGTGTAAATCCACGAACGCGAGTTAACCCATGCAGCTCGCCATGTTGCTCATATCTATAAACGGTTCCAAATTCAGAAAGTCGCAAAGGCAAATCTCTGTAAGAGCGTGGCTGGCTTTTATATAGTTCGCAGTGGTGAGGGCAATTCATGGGTTTCAACAAAAACTCTTCGTTTTCATTCGGGGTTTTTATGGGTTGAAATGAATCGGCGCCGTATTTCTCGTAATGCCCGCTGGTTACATAAAGTTCTTTACTGCCTATATGCGGAGTTATAACTGGCGTATAACCTTCTTTCTTTTGAGCAGCACGCATAAAACCTTCTAACCTTTCTCTTAGCTCAGTACCTTTTGGTTGCCAAAGTGGAAGCCCTAGCCCCACTTTTTGAGAAAAAGTAAAAAGCCCTAGCTCCTTACCAATTTTTCGGTGGTCGCGTTTTTTGGCTTCTTCAAGCAATTCTAAATGCTCATCTAGCATGGTTTGCTTAGGAAATGTTACACCGTAAATACGAGTTAACATTTGGTTTTTCTCGTCGCCACGCCAGTATGCGCCTGCTACATTTAAAAGCTTTATGGCCTTAATATGACCCGTATCTGGAATATGGCCACCACGACATAGGTCAACAAAATTGCCATGCTCTACAAATGAAATATCGCCATCTTGAAGATTCTGTAGCAATTCTAATTTATATTGATCATCTTTTTTGGTGAAATACTCAATAGCTTCGGCTTTTGGCACCAAATACCATTTGAACTCGCTTTTTTTCTGAGCCAGTTCCTTCATTTTTTTCTCAATGGCTGGCAAATCATCTTCAGATATTTTCTGCCCACCTAAGTCAACATCATAGTAAAACCCAGTTTCAATAGAAGGGCCAATGCCAAATTTTACGTTTGGATAAAGCTCTTGCATTGCTTCCGCCATTAAGTGAGCTGAAGAGTGCCAAAACATTTGCTTGCCCGCCGTATCGTCCCACTTTACCAGCGTAAATGTACCGTTGGTTGTAATTGGACGTGATAACTCAATTTGTTGATCATTTAATACGGCTCCAATTACTACGCGGGCTAAGCTATTGCTTATGCCTTTGGCAATTTCTAATGCAGTTATGCCGTTGGCATATTCTCTTTCTGCACCATCTGGAAAAGTGAGTTTGATTGACTCAGCAGACATGTTAGAATTTTAATTAAGTGGGCGAAATTACTTCAAATTGCCAAGTTCTTGAAGGGCATTGGCGTCATTTGGGTTTATTTCTAAGATTTGCTTAAATGCCTTTTTGGCTTTGCGTTTTTTGTCTAAGGCTTTATACGTTAAGCCTAAGCCCAAAAGTGCATTTGTGCTGGTTTCGTTTAACCTTGTTAATTGCAGATATCTTTTTTCAGCTTCTTTAAATTGGCCGGTTTCATATTCTAAAGTTGCCAAATTATACAAGGTTTGTTGGTGATTAGAATCAAGACTCAATGCACGGTTATAGTCTTTACGGGCCTGTTCGTAATTCTGCTGATACAAATGATAAAAATTACCGCGCCCTTGCCATGCTACAGCATTATTTGAATCAATTTTTAAAGCTGCTGAAAAATAATCTATTGCCAATGGGTTTTCGGTGTTGGTCATCCAGTGACCCAATTTAATGTATCCTTCATGCAAATTGGGGTCGTTTTGAACTGCGGTTTGCATATTAGAAATGGCTTTTTCGCTGTTGCCTTGTTCGTGGTATATATACGCTTTCCAGAAATAGCCTTCACCTAAATCTGGTTTAATTTTTAGCCCATTATTTAGATATTTCATAGCTGATTCTAAATCGCCTTTTTGATAAAAACACTTACCCATTTTAACCCAAACTTTTGGGTTTTGGTTATCTATTCTTACGGCCTTAGTATAAGTTTCAATAGCAGAACCATATTCGTTTTGATTCCAATACAAATCGCCTAGTTTTAGAATAATGTTAAGATCTGTTGTGTCTATTAAGTGCGCCTTTTCTATTTCTGCCAGCGCCAATTTATGTTGGCCCGCATCAAGATAGTTTTGAGCACTTGAAATGAGCTCATTTACTTTAGCAATATTGCTTTCTAATTGCTTGTAGCTATTTGCATTTTCAGGGTCTTTATTTCCTGAATTTCCGCATGAGGCAAGAAAAAAAATGGCGGCAAACAAAAGCTGAATTTGTGGTTTCATTTAGCAAATGTAGATGCTTAAGCAATTGCGTAATTGACCAAATGTATAAATGCAATTGATAGACTGATAATTGACAACAAGTGGTAAGAACCTGCATGTAGTTTT
>JAGQWA010000494.1 GCA_020437725.1 Bacteroidota bacterium
CACCTGCGTAAATTCCCAAACCACCATTTCCATTTATTGAATTAACGGTGGCCTGTGGAATTGATAATTGCTTATTGTAATTGAGCCATTTGCCTTCTATACTGGCAGTAAATTTGGGTAAATTGAGTTTATAACCCACATTTAAAGCTGGGTGCCAAAGCTTGCCTTTTTCATAAACTGCTTTGCCATATGTGGGGTCGAACCAGTTGGTAAAACCGCCATAAACCAAATGCTTACCTTCTGGGTCTAAATCCCAATAAAAATTGGGGGTAAGCTCAGGATAAAGTCTAAAAGATGCATCTCTAAACCCAATCATTGGGTTTATTACCGCATTTAGAGAAATGCCTGGTTTAAGTCCATTTTGGTTGGTAATTAAATGACAAACTCCAAAATCTAATTGGAGCGTATTAAACGCCATGGTGGTGGTTTGAACTCCTCCAAAAATGGAAATATGATCACGCGAACCATGAGCAAAGTAAAGTCCCGTCATAGGTAACATTCCACTGTTAACATAAGGGCCGCCATAATTGGCTCCTACTTCCCAATCGCCACGTTTTAATGGCTTTACCACTCTAGTGGTTGAACAGCTAGATATAACTGCACCTAAAGCCAATATTGGCAGTAAATGTTTTAACATGAAGCTTTTTGAAAATTTGGCGGAATGTAGCAAATAGATATTGATACCTGATGCCGTTTAACGCTGAAATGAGTTAATGCTCGGTTCCATTAGCCCTTATAAAATATACTTGTCTTGAAGTAGTTAAAGCCTTTTTAAATCCCCATTCTTCTAAAATTGAATGAAAGCGATTAAAATATTCTCTGTTTCTTATGAGCACTCCCTGGTATTTACCTGATTGTATTTCATTGCCAATATCAGCATGCAAATAATCGTACCTGATGGTAAACTGGTGCTTGTTCTTTAATGGCGAATCAAGATTTTCTATGTTTTCAGCATTATCGCAATAGCGTTGGTACACCTGTCCTTCTATGCAAAGTACTTTTCCGTGCGAAGTAAGTTCGTTAATGGCAGCTACTTCGGCTTTAAACTCTGCCAGGCTCTCATTTGTATAAACAGGCTCCCATGTTTTGAATGGAATTCCCAGAACAAATGCCGCCAAGAATACATAGAGCAAAGGCGGATTATTGGCCCATTCTTTTAAATGCCAAATGGCTGCTGCTGTTAGCAAAACAACTGGTGGGTAAACATAGGTTGAGTTCAAGATAAAAGGTGTCATCATAACGGCATAAAGCAATCCGGTAATTACCAATACTTTTAGTGATGCACTCGATTTTTTCCATTGAACTAATGAAATGCCTGCAAACGAAGCCAGCACACCAAAAAGAACAGGTGAATCTCTAATTATATTCATCCAGCCCGATAAGTAACTAACCGATTCGTATTCAGCGTTGCTCTTACCAAATATTCTGTAGAAATACTGGCCGAATGACTTAATGAACTCTCCATTAATGAAGAAACTTGGCCATATAATGAGCGTAACCAAACTGAAACTTCCCGATAAAAACAACCAATGCTTTAATGGCACTTTTAATAATTGACCCGTTAGAATTAACCCCAGAAAAGCGGCTCCTAAAAAGAACAATCCTGATTCTAACGACGATAACATTACAGCCGATGTGGCGCCTAGAACCAATATCCATTTGGTGGTTTTGTGTTTTAAATAACTTGAAAGCGCAATGGCAAAACCAATGCTGGTTATGCCCAAGGCTAAGTGGAAATTGAGCGTATCGAACGAATCAATGGTTAAGCCCGACGCCACAAAAATGGCCACTATGATGAGCCCTAATCCGCGGTTTTTCTGTTTTCGCCAAACCAGGAAACATAGCGATAAAAATGTAAGCATAGCCCCTATAAACCCACTAACTCTCAGCACTTTATCTTGTGTTGAAATAGAATCAGCAGCACTAAAAACATTCAACCAATAAGCAAACAATGGCGGGTGGTAATGCCTTAGCATAAACACATCGTTATTAGGATGTGGTAGCTGTTTAGAAAGCTCTATTATTCGGTTCGGGTTTTTGTCAACCTTGGCTTTGCCAAGCTCAATGTATTCAAACAAATTAAGCGTTGTTCCACCTGTAGCATTATTAATAATTCCCTTTTGGGCAGCGTTCACATAATCAACTTCATCGAAATTGAGAGGCTTGTTCATTAAACTCTTAGTATGCCAAAAGAACACGCCCAATGCTACAATCAAAGTAGCCACCGCAATTGCCGCCCTAATTTTCATGGGGGGAAGTTAATTAGCCAATTAGACAATTTGATAATGTGACAATTGGATAATTTGACAATGAGCCAATTCTTAATTGAATACGCTACTAAAAAAGGCTGAATTTCTTTGTTCTTTTTGCCTAAATCCACAAAACAATTGCTTATCAACAAAAGAAAAGAGAAGCAAAAAAGAAAATATTATAATAACCAGTAATAATATTGTTAAA
>JAGQWA010000495.1 GCA_020437725.1 Bacteroidota bacterium
GTTTTCATTTAAGTTTTCTGGATTAGAAACTGCTACCGAAAAGTCATCAGGCAAATTATATACCTCGCTGTCTTCGGTTTGCATTAAATAATAATCGGTAAGGTAATAATGTAGCGAGTCTCTGAACTTTGGCATAGAGCCAATTCTTACCAGTTTTTCTGCTTCTTCAGGTTTATTTTCTGAGAGATTTTTAAGAAAAGCATAGATCTTTTCAAGTACTTCGTCGCGGTTTGGAAAGTGATTCCAATAATTCATTGCGCGAAACTAGCATTATGGCCAACACTAAACAGCAACCAACCGAATTTGCTCTTAGGGTTTATGCCTTCTTAGAAAATGAGAATGGTATGGTTCTATTATCGAACGAGCAATACAAAGGCCAGCATTTTAGCAAACTACCAGGTGGTGGCGTAGAGTTGGGCGAATGCACACTTGAAGCCGTGGTGAGAGAATTAAATGAAGAGTTGAAACTTGTTATTGAGCCAGCAAGCTTAAAACATGTTTACACTTGCGATTTTGTGGTTCAAAATGCCTTCAACCCTAAACAACAGGTTATAGGTGTTTACTTTAAAGTGAAAATAACAGAAAAAGAAAACACCTTGTTAACCAGCCAGTTAAACGAGACAATTACCGATAATAACTCGCAATTAATTAGTAGAGAATGGGTTGAAAAACACTCAATAAAAAACCGCCTTACATTCGAAATGGATTGCAAGGCGGCTTCGGTTTTTATTGGTGATAAATAGGCTAGATTTCTCTATGCCCTACCCACACAAATCTTTTGTTTATGTATTCTGGATTGGTAAAAGAAGCATTGCCTGCAGGATTTCCGCCTGTAACATGAAAATCTGAGAATGCTGCGTGCTGATTCACAAAAATGCCGCCAACCAAGTTGAAAGATACTGGAACAAAAACTTCTTCCATCTCTTCTTTTATCATGGCTTTGGTTTCAGCATTGGTGGTGTAAGCTAAACAGGTTATGGCGCCGTGCTTCTCACCCATTTCTTTGGCTTTTGCCACAGAGTCAGCCGTGTTTTTGGTTTTGATGATGAACACTATTGGGCCAAAAAGTTCTTGCTCATAAGTCTCTACATTGTTTCCATCAACAACCAATACTGCTGGCGAACCAACTCTGGCGTTTTCAAATTCTGGACTGTCAACCGTCATTGTTTCTTGGGCAACTGTTGCGCCAATGCTTCCGCTTCCTTTTAGTCTTTCTAATGTAATATCGTTTTGAATGGCACCGTAAACGCCCACTCCCATTTTTGGGTGTTGAGCAATTCCTACCACCGCTTTTTTGAAATGCTCTACTACTTCGTCAAAAGAAATATGGCCATCTGCTGATTCAATTCCGCCTTCTGGCACAAAGAAGTTTTGGGGAGCAGTACACATTTGGCCGCTATAAAGCGAAATGGAGAAACCTATGTTTTGCATAACCGCGTTCATGTCGGCTACAGAATCGATTATACAAGAGTTAACCCCAGCTTTTTCAGTGAAAACCGTTTTGCTGGTTAAGCTTTCAATGTAGTTTCCAAAAGCGCTTCCACCAGTATAGTCAATTAATTTAACGTCTTTGTGTTCAGATAGTTCTTTGGTAATTAAATTCTCAGAAACATCAGCTCCTAATTGACAAATATTGGTGTCTAAACCAGCTTCTTTCAATACGTTTTGAATTTCGGCAACCACAATGGCAATTGGCAAAACCGATTTTGGATGCGGCTTAACAATGGTAGGGTTTCCGGTTACCAAACTGGCATAAAGACCCGGAACTGTATTCCAAGTTGGAAAAGTAGAACAACCAATAACCAAGGCCACGCCTTTAGGAACGGCTTTAAACTCTTTTTGAAGGGTAATATCGAATTTACCCATTGGTTTTACCCATGTTACCTGGTTTGGAAACCTTTGTTGCTCTTCATAACCCATAGCAATGGCTTCCATAGCTCTATCATTAGCATGTGGCCCTGATGCCTGGAAAGACATAATGAACGATTGGCCAGTGGTATGCATGGTGGCATAGCCTATTTCAAAGAATCGGTCTTTTACTCTTTCAAGCGATTCTACAAGTATGCCGGCTCTTTCTTCTGGCGATACATTGGCCCAAGCTTTTTTGGCTGCTTTGGCATTTGCCACTAGTTCTTCAGAAGTGTAGAGCGGATAACTAATACCCAAATCTTCTCTGGTATATGGTGAATTTTCTTCTCCACCCCAGCTGGCTGTTTCACCTTGCAAAAGCTGCGAAAACTTGTTACCTAGCTGATTTTTATATGCTTCCATACCTACATCGTTGGCATCTGGAGCATAAGCTTTTGGATGCTCAGGATAAGCGGCATAGAAAGTTCTTTCAGCGTTGGCTTTTGCGGCATTTAGAATGCTTTCTTTATGTTTTTGAAAGTATGACATACTGTATTTCTGGTTTATGCGCTCAAAGATAGTTGCCCATTTTTGAGATTGAAACCAAA
>JAGQWA010000496.1 GCA_020437725.1 Bacteroidota bacterium
CATAGACGAGTAAGTGCTCACAATGCCGAAAGAACCTTTTCTAAGCTAAAAGAACGAAACAAGGCAGTAAACGAAACCTATGTTTCAGGCTTGAATTACAACCAGCTTCTGCAAAAGCATGCCAGTCTAAACCAATGTGCTTCTAAAGAAATTGAGTCTCATTTAATTCCTTGGTATTCAGTTGTTAGTGAATATGAAGAGTCGCTAAAAAACTTGTATGACTTTATTCAAAAAAGTGGATTAAACAACGAATGGAAGCATTTGCCTTTTGCCTTTGTAGATGCCAACGATGCAGCTAAACAAGTAGAAGGTGAGAAGTACCTTGAAAAGCAATTGCAGCTTCTCAATAATTCCATTGGCGACATTATTCAGGAGTTAATAAAGCTGGGTGTTTGGGAAGAAGATTTGCTCGTTTTGGGCAATCTTGAAAAGGTGCTTAATTGGTGCAAAGGCGTTAAGACTTATGCAAATCAAGGGCTCATTAAATTGTTTAATAAGTCTTCAACGCTCTTCGAAACTTATGAGCGCTACCGAGTAGATTTCCAGCGAAAGCAAAAAACACTTGAACGCCGTTCGCAACGAATTGATGAGCTTGAAGATATTCCACCGTTACACCAAGTTGATTCTGCTTTAAACTTGCTTGAAAAGGGTGGAAGGCGCAACAAACGGAAAGTAAAAGCCTTTATTGAACGGTACTTTAAACTTGGCGATGAGCCGTTTAGCGAAGATTACGAAACTTTTCTAAAGCACTTAAAAGAGGAAGCGCAAGCGCAAGAAAACTTTCTGCAAGTGCAAGAAAAGCTAAGGTCTAAACTCGGAATTGAACGGCCAGAAGAGTTCTTTACCAGTTTTGAATTGGTAAACGACTTAACTGAGCGAACAGCTCTCCAAATACCAGGTTTTTACGAGTCGTTGTTCGAAAAGCGTTTCCCTGATAAGATTGTGTTGGCCTTGCTAAGTGCTTTCGAAGATTGGACAGCCTTTTTCTCAGCTGCACGGTTCATCAACACCAATTATCGTTCGCTCACATTGGTTGAACTCGCAGAGAGCACAAAATCACTTCTCGCATTTGGTAACTTCCAATTAGTGGTTAATTGTTTGAAGCAATTCAACCAGTTTCATTTCGAAATACGCAATGCTTTACTGCATACCGAGCTTTCGCCGCTTGAACTGGTAAAAGCCAGTTTAGAAAAAGAACTGGTTGAAATACGCTCTCGAAATCCTATAATAGACAACACACTCGGTCAGGTTGAAAGCATTTCTTCGCAATTTGTAGAAGATTACTCTACTTGGCTAGAAAGCAATGCCCTGTTGATTCTAGACAATCAACGCAGACGTTTTCAAGAAATTGAGCAGTTGATGACTACGCCTGCCAATCAACTTTCTGAAGATGAAAAGGCTTATAAATGGCTCCTGCGAAAAGGGAAGAAGCTCATTGAGCACGAGCTTGGCAAAAAGAAACGATTTAAGTTATTGAATGAACTGGCTGAGCAAGACAGTTACCATTATTTAAAGTCGGCTTTTCCGGTTTGGCTCATGTCGCCAACCACCGTTTCTGCAGCATTAAAACCCGAAATGGAAGCTTTTGATGTGGTGATCTTTGATGAAGCCAGTCAACTAAAAACCGAGTGGGTGGTGCCTTGTTTGTACAGGGCTAAACAGGCCGTAGTTATTGGCGATACACAGCAATTGCCACCAACAGTTTTTTTCCAATCACGAATTACTGACGATAGATTGCCTGAAGTGTTATTGGAAAACAAATCGATACTTCAATTGGCCAAAACAAGCTATAAATCATTGAATTTGAGCTGGCATTATCGCTCCGAAAATGAATTGCTAGTGGCAGTTAGTAATTCGCTCATTTACAGACATCAATTAAAAGTTTTCCCTAGCAAAAAGGCGAGCATTCAACCATTTAGGTTTACGGAGAATACACGGCATTCATACAGCCAAGGAGCGAATAAAGCCGAAGCTGAACTGGTGATTTCTACCATTATGCAATTATTGGTTGAAGAAAAGCAATACTCAGTAGCTGTAATTGCTTTTTCAACCGCACAACAACAGGCCATTGAGACTGAATTGAGCAAGCAACTAGATAATGACAAAGCCTTTGCAGATGCTTATGAAAACGCACAAGAGTATTTTGAAGACCATGTTTACAGCGGTTTAATTATTCAGAACCTAGAAAGTATTCAAGGCGAAGAACGCGATTACGTGATTGTAAGCACGGCATATGGTTATGATGCAAATGGAAACTTTACCCAGCATTTTGGGCCTATAAACCAAGAAGGCGGCGAAAAGCGCTTAAATGTGGTATTTACCAGAGCCAAAAAGCAAACGCACATCATTTCATCATTAAATCCTGAAATGATTACCAACCTGCATTCTGATGGTAATTTGTTCTTGAAGTTGGTGCTAGAATTGGCCATTGCCATGCAAAACAATAATCTATC
>JAGQWA010000497.1 GCA_020437725.1 Bacteroidota bacterium
AGCAGGTAGCAGGTTAAGTTAAAGTTTTATGAGACATGTTTTGCTTTTGGGCTTATTGAGCCTAATGTTTTCGGGTACTGCCTTGGGGCAAGGCACATTAAAATACACAGTTAAGGTTTTTGACCAAATGCGAGCACCGCTAAAGGGGCTGCCGGTTGAGTTAGAAGAAACCAGTACAGGTAAAAAATTCACTGTTAAAACTGATGATCAAGGCGAAGCCTATTTCGAAATAAGCGACGGAAAATTCTATTTTCTTCATGTAGGAAAAATGAAAAAACTATCAACTGTTGAAATTCCTTCTGATGGCATAAGTACAGGTAGCCAAACCGTGCCATATGTGCCAGAAATGATGGTAAGCCGCGAAAATTTACCAGATAGAACCAAACTTAAGTTAAGCGTAACAGACCAATCTAATATGGCCAATCCCAAGCCAGTTGGCCAAAATGCAGTGGTAAAAATTGTGCTTAAAGATAGGAGTGGCCTAAAGGTAAAAAACACCGAAGTGGCTCTTACCTGCATCGAGTCTAGCGAGCAATATGTAAACAAGACAGACAACTATGGAGTTGTGAAATTCTTGGTGCCAGTAGGGTATTTATATCATGTGGATGTTGACGAAGTTGACTACTACCAAAAAGTAGATTTACCCAAGAATTTTGCTGGTTATGAAACCACTTTAAACGTGGTTTATCAGCCATCTAATGTGGTTGAGAAAAATGTGGGAGATACCATTTATCAGTCGGTGCCTAAAAATGCAAAATCGAGTGCAACAAGAGCTTTTACGTCAATAAAAGTGAGAAACATAAAAGGCCAAATGCTGCCAAACGAATATGTTTTTGTTAGAGAATTGAACGGCTCTAAAGTATATAGCGGCGTAACTGACGAAAATGGCTTGGCTGCGTTTCTATTACCGCTCAACCAGAAGTACATGATCTCTTTTCAATTTGAGCCAGATGTTGATTACATAGATCTAAACTCAAATTTTGGCAGGGTAAATAATGTAGAGTACGTCCTCACCTATAGGCCAATTGAAAGGCTGGCAAATCCAGGGCAGTTTATTCCAACGCCTGATCAAATTTTTCTCAATGAATTCGAGAATTTTATTGACCGACAATGGCCAAAACCAAGAAATGATGGTCGCTTGGTAGATGTAGTTCTACGTTGGGGAAATAAAGTGAATAGCCGAAGCAAAGAAGCTGTTCTCGAACTCGAAATTGTTACCCCAAAAGACTTACCAAAGAATTTTAAGCGCGATCCGATTAACGTGTGTTTTGTGCTCGATAAAAGTGGCTCAATGGCGGGCTACGAGCGTATTGACTCTCTAAAAGTAGCTTTAATTGGCTTTATTGACAGGCTTCAACCAAACGATATTGTGAGCTTGGTTATGTTTAGCGACGAGCCAACTCTGCTGGTTTCTTCAAGAGAAAAGGGTGATGGTGAGTTCTTGAAACAATCAATTTCAGCTGTAGAACCTGGAGGCGGAACCAATATCTATAAAGGTTTACAAATGGGCTTTAAAGAAGTGCAAACAGCATTTTTAGAAGGTGGTGTAAACCGTATTGTGCTGCTTAGTGATGGCTACGGGTCAGAAGAGCCTAAAAAAGTAATTGACGAAGTAAAAGGTTATGTTCAACAAGGGGTTGACATTTCGGCCATTGGCGTAGGAGAGTACTACAACTATGCGCTTATGACCCAATTGGCAAGCCTTTCAGGCGGGATGATGCATTATGTAGGAACAAGTGCCAACATGCGCGAAACTTTCTCGCGAGAGTTGTATAGCATGGTAATGACTGTTGCACAAGATTTAAAAATGGAAATTGTTTATAACGATAAAGTGGTTTTTAAACACCTATATGGTTTCGATTTTACCGTGAAGAAACCCGTTGCCACGCTTGAAATTCCAAATGTGTATGCCCATATGCAGAAGCTGGGAATTGCCAAGTTTGATTTACCAAAACCTACACCTGAAATTGAGAAGCATCCTGTAATTGTTCGGTATAGTTACTACAATCCATCAAAAGAAAAACGGGAGTATTTCGAAGAGAAAGCCTATTTAGAATGGTCGCCATACACAGGTAAAATGGAGCTCATTAAAGAGCACGAAAGCAATAAGCTCTATGCCATAGCGCTCATAAACCAAAGCATAAAGGTCATGGCCGATGCTTTTGCCGATAAGGACTATAAAAAGGCACAAGAAACGGTTCAAGAATGCATGAACAAGATAGAAGAGCTCTACCCAGATGCCAAAGATGATGATGTGGTAAAACTAAACCAAGAGCTTAAAAACTACATGGTTGCGCTAAACCAACAAATTGAAAATGAGCAAGAAGAGCTTAAAAAGCAAAAGCAGAAGAAGGATATGAATTAGTGATTAATGAATAGTGATTAGTGATTAGTGAATAGTGATTAGTGAATAGTCGATTAATTCATAACCAAACTTCACAATTGACACA
>JAGQWA010000498.1 GCA_020437725.1 Bacteroidota bacterium
TCAATGAATCGGCTAATAGGGCTTCATCAACCTTTGTTGACATGCTTAAGCATTGGGCACTTTATCCAGCCGATACGCTTAAAAACTTAATGCCTTGGGGTATATTTCTTCTTCATTTAAGAAAGCGCCATTTACAAGACCAACGGTTAAGACTCATTGCCATTCTTTTTATAGCCAATTACCTACTTTATTGGATAGCACCTGGAGCTCGCGGTAGATATGTTTATCCATTGTTCCCGCTAATTGCAGTATTAATAGCATCAGTTTTAGTTATTGATAAAGAGAAATTTCAGAATTGGATAGACAAAACAGTTACTAAAATTGCCGGCAGAATTATTCTCGTATTAGGTGCCATTATGGTGGTTGTTGGAATTCCACCTTTGACACAACCAACCACAGGATTTATTGTCTTGGTGGCTTTTCTGGCCATTTCAAAACAATTTATTTCTAAATGGAAACAGACAAGAATTTGGTTCCCGTTTTTCATTTTAGTAACTGCCAAAATTGTTATTCCAGTTTTGCCTTCAGCGCATTTAAACATTGAAGTTGAAAAGGGGAAAGAATTGGCAGCGAAATACAAAAACCAACCACTTTTCTACAATACAAACGTTGAAAAGCACTACACTTTTGCCTACGAGTTAACGCGGCAAGTGGGCAGGGTTATTCCGCAAGACCAAGAATTTAAAGACACTTCTGCACATTACTTATTGTTGCACAAGTACATGCCAAAAGGCCATTTTGAGTTAATTGACACTTTTGATTTAGCCAGTGATAAGTTCGCCATAATTAAACCCAATGCCAGTAAAAAACAGGTTCAATAACCTTACATCGAAACAATGGTTACCATTTCAAAAATCTTGGTTCAAATACATTGATAACTACGATTTATATGAGAAGAACCTGACCTTTTTTACCCAATTAACAGATGAAATAACACCGCGAGTTTATTACCAAGGCAATGAACACGATTTATTAAAAAGCCTTTGCAAGGAGCATAGACGAGTGCTAACTAAGAATGCAAAAGGCGAATTACAATTCGCAATGCTCGATTTGCGAAATCGATTCCAAACCGTTGAAGATTATCTGACTAACAAACCTGAGCTATTGGAGCTTTGTTTTTACATTTTTGATGCGCTTCAACACCGAAAAATTCTTTGCATTCACATAGACCAAATAGTTGGGGAAAGTTATTATCCAATTGCTTGGGATTTAGCCAAAGTGCTTGGCAATACCTTCAGCCTTAAGGATGAGAAAATTGCTTGTTTAGAAACGAACAATAATCCAAATTCAACCACTGATAACAACCTTTTTTACTCACTCTATTTTAGGAAAGATGAAAAGTCTCAGGGTGCTAAATCAGTTTTCAATACTAGACTTATTGCCGAGAAAAATTCTTTGGGTGGAATGCCAAAACCATCAATTTCTTCTTGGCACGTAATTCGTCCACCGCGACGAAAACCCAACGAAGTCTTACACCCAGCCAAATATCCAGAGCAGTTAGTTGACTTATTTATCGAACAGTTCTCGGAGCCGGGTCAAAATGTATTTGATCCCATGAGCGGCACTGGTAGTAGCCAAGTTTCAGCCTTGCAATTGGGTAGAAATGCTTACGGAACCGAGCTTTCTGAAATGTTTGCTCAAATTGCTCAAGAGCGATGTGCCGAAGCAGCTACTGATTCAAGCCTACAATTTGAGATAAAGAATCAAGATGCCCGGCAAGCGCCAGAAAACAACTGGCCAAAGATGGACTATATCATTACCTCGCCGCCTTATTGGGACATGCTCAATATGAAAGGTGCCGAAGGGCAGGCTAAACGAAAAGCAAAAGGTTTGCAACTCAACTATTCTGACGATACCAACGATCTTGGCAATATTGAAGATTACAAGGAGTTTGTCAATGAACTAATGTCGGTTTACAAACCAATGCTTGGCATGATAAAACCAGGCGGTTACCTAACCATCGTGGTAAAAAACATCAAAAAGAAAGGCAGCAATTATCCTTTGGCTTGGGATTTAAGCTCAGCACTCATAAAAGAAGGTTTGCAGCTTTTACCAGAAGTTTTTTGGTGCCAAGACGATATCAACATCGCACCTTATGGTTACGGCAATACTTGGGTCAGCAATACTTTCCATCATTATTGTTTGAATTTTAGGAAATGCGAATAGTCTGATTAATAATGTTGAAATGGAAATATACCTACGCAATTAGAGTATATTCGATTTAACGGAATGAACAAGATTCGATTAATCAGGCATTTAGGTTTTTGGACGACACTATTTTGCTTCATCTTCACATGTAATGATGCCAAGTCTCAGTTTAATGGAGATCAATCTTTAAATTTAGTATTAAATCCTTCTTTTGAAGAAAAAACGGGCTGTCCAAATTATTCTAATCATTCAGATATGCAGGAGCACATAAGTCACTGTGACTATTGGAGCGATGTGTTA
>JAGQWA010000499.1 GCA_020437725.1 Bacteroidota bacterium
TAAACTGGAGCAATGTTGAACGCGTTGAAGTGCTTAAAGGCCCTGGAGCCCGTATTTATGGGCCAAATGCCTATTCAGGCGCCATTAACATTGTTACCAAAGCGGGCAAAGAGAAATCGGTTTTTGTGGGTTTAATGGGTGGTTCTTATAGTTTGTATGAAGCTACGGCAACCGTTCAAATTCCAATTAAAAACTTCCGCCAGTTTATTTCAGTTACTGCATCGGGAGCCGATACATTTAAGCACAATACCGATTTTAACATGCAGAATGTATTGTACCAAGGCAATTGGCAACATAAGAAAAACACCATAGATGTTATGGCCGGTTTCAACCAAAGAAAGTTCGGTGCAAATGGTTTCTACAGCTCGTCAGCATTTACCGACCAATACGAAGAAACCGATGCCTTATTTACATCATTGCGATACACGCACAAGTTCAATTCAAAGGCCAATATTAGAGCAACATCTTACTACCGCCGACATAACGATCATTATGTGTTTCTACGTGATAATCCTGCGGTTTACGAGAACTTTCATACCACCCAAATTGCAGCCATTGAGTTGAACTCTACCATCAAATCAAAGTTTGGCATTTTTAATCTGGGTTTAGATACCCGCCAAGAGCAAATAAAAAGCAACAACCTTGGCGAAAGAAGCCGAAACATTGTGAGTGCTTTTGTTGACTACAAAACCATTCTTAAAAACAAATTCATCATTAACCCGGGTTTTAATTTCACCTCAATTGGCGAGTATGAACCCGTTATATATCCTGGAATTGACTTGGGATACTTACTGAACCAAAACACCACCATTTATGCCAATTCTGCCAGCTCATTTAGGGTACCAACATACACAGACTTGTATTATGTAGGTAGAGAAAATATTGGAAATGAAGACCTTACGCCAGAACGAGCACTTACCCACGAAATAGGCTTTAAATACCAAAAAGGTGCATTTAGAAACAATGCCGCTGCCTTTTGGCGAAATGCTAATAATGCCATTGAATGGGTGCGAGCACATGATACGGACAAATGGCAACCCAGAAATTTCTTAACCCTAAATACTTACGGTGCAGAATTCTCTGCCGAATGGAATGCCCCAAAAGCCAGCAGTTTTCTCAATTCAGCTAGACTTAGCTACACCTACTTACAAACCGATTTTGCGGTGAATGAATCGTTACAATCAGTTTACCAATTGCAGAATTTGCGACACCAAGCCATTTTGAGCATTAACCATGATGTATTTGGCCCCATTAAACACCAATTGGCAGTTAGACTTATGGAAAGACATGGCTTAGACCCTTATGTGCTGGTTGACACTCGCCTACAAGCCCAACTCAAAAACTTTACGGTTTACACCGAAGCCACCAACCTTACCAATGTAGTCTTTACCGAAGCTGGCTTTGCCAGAATGCCGGGCCGATGGCTAAGATTGGGTGTTAGGTTTGTTTGGAAGTAGGTTCTAATTGGCATTTTGGGGGTTAAGGTATTGTTTCATATCTATAAGCTGCTCAACAAAAAAAATGGCAAAATCTAATGCAATGAGTGCTCCTTGCTCATTACTTTTACCCCAACGCGGTCAGAAGAGTTATTGAAGAATGAAAAATGAAGCTCATGCAAGAATTAAAATAAACCAACTGCTCGAAGAAGCGGGATGGAGATTCTTTGACAATGAGGAAGGAAAAGCAAACATTCTGCTTGAAAACCATGTGAAGATTACTCAAAAGGAAATTGACGCTTGGGGAAATGATTATGAAAAGACTAAAAATGGTTCGCTTGACTTTCTATTGGTTGACACCAACAATAAACCAATTTGCGTATTAGAAGCGAAAAAGGAAAGCTTACACCCTCTTGTTGCAAAAGAACAAGCAAGAAAATACGCCAAGACAGTTGGTGCTCAATATGTGATTTTATCGAATGGAATTGTCCACTATTTTTGGGATGTTACCAAAGGGAATCCAAAACCGATTTACAAATTTCCTTCGCCTTCTGAAATCGGAGCAATTAAAGCTTGGAATCCTGACAGAAACGCTTTGGCAAATGAAAAAGTGGCAATTGACTACATCGCTTCTATTCAAATGCCTGACTATGCGGAGCGACCTGAATGGAAAGGAACACCAGAAACCAGTAAAGACTTTGTTTGGACAAACGGACTTAGATTTTTAAGACACTACCAACTCAAAGCTATTGAAGCATTACAAAAAGCGGTGGCAGATGGTAAAGACCGTTTCCTTTTTGAAATGGCAACAGGTACAGGAAAAACGCTGACGTCCGCTGCGGTTATTCGATTGTTTCTAAGAACACAAAACGCAAGGCGAGTTTTGTTTTTGGTTGACCGTTTGGAATTGGAAGACCAAGCATGGAAAGCATTTACCCAATATCTCAAACCCGATTACAGCACCTTCATTTACAAGGAACATAAAAGCGATTGGCACAAGGCGGACATTGTG
>JAGQWA010000049.1 GCA_020437725.1 Bacteroidota bacterium
ACTCAATTCCAAAGTTTTTTGCCAATGATGAAGCTTTTGGAGTTTACACACCACTTTCTGCCAATGTTGACTATGCCACTCAAAAAGTAGAAGAATTTGAAGCTAAAGAAGTAGTTGCTGGTTTATACGGAGAGTACAAAATTTCTGAAGACAAAAAAGTTGATGCCACGGTTTACACCAAATTCTTTTCTGATATTGATGGCACTTATAAAATTGGTGTTTATGTTATGGAAAATGGAATTGTGAACTACCAAAATGGCATTGGCCAAGATCATGTTCATGATCACTTAGTAAGAAGCGCCGTTTCTGGTATTTTAGGAACATCACTGCCAAAAACACAATTTGCAACAAACGAAGTAATTAAAACCGACTATGACAAAGTGGTTTCAGATGTGGTTGATGTAAACAACACCTATGTTGTGGCCATATTATTCAAATCTTTAGGAGCAACAAGTCTCGAGATTGTTAATTCAAGAGCCCTAGAATTATTTGAAGAATAGTAAAGTTCATTTTTGAATAATGTATTAATGGGATGCTAGTTGGCATCCCATTTTTTTATCATTCAATCCTTCTTAAACATCATGTTCAGCTTACACTATTGTTCTGCCAGGGTGCTTAATCTTCGTTCAACAAATGTTACATGGTTATTTTCGCGAAGTATTTAGCACATCATTTATGAGCAAAGTAGAACAACTCATTGCCAAAAGAAAAGAAAGCCAGCTGGGTGGTGGAATCAAAAGAATTGAGTCTCAACATGCAAAAGGTAAACTAACAGCAAGAGAGCGCCTGGAGTTTCTTTTAGACGAAGGTTCTTTCGAAGAAATTGGAGCTTTGGTAACGCATAGAAGCCACCAATTTGGCCTTGAAAAACAAAAATTTCTTGGCGATGGGGTTATTACTGGGTATGGAACCATAAGCGGAAGGTTGGTTTATGTGTTTTCTCAAGATTTTACCGTTTTTGGAGGTTCATTATCTGAATCGCATGCCGAAAAAATCTGCAAGATTATGGACATGGCCATGAAAAACGGAGCGCCAGTAATAGGGCTAAACGACTCTGGTGGTGCAAGAATTCAAGAGGGAGTGGTTTCGCTAGCTGGCTATGCAGATATTTTTTACAGAAATACAAGAGCATCTGGCGTAATTCCTCAACTTTCTGCCATAATGGGGCCATGCGCAGGCGGAGCCGTTTACTCTCCTGCTATTACCGACTTTATTATGATGGTAGAAAAATCATCTTACATGTTTGTTACTGGGCCAAACGTTGTTAAAACAGTTACTCACGAAGAAATTACATCAGAAGAGTTAGGTGGAGCCCAAACCCATGCCACAAAATCGGGTGTAACTCATTTTACAGCTGGAAACGAAATAGAATGTCTTAACAAACTAAAAACCTTGCTAAGCTACATTCCACAGAATTGCGAAGAGAAAGCTCCATCTGTTCAATACGCCAATAATCAGAAAGAAACAAGAGAGCAGCTAAACAAAATAATACCCAGCAATGCCAACATGCCTTACGATATGCGCGAGGTTATTGAGCACACCTGCGATGAAAATTCATTCTTTGAAGTGCATAAAGACTATGCTGAAAACATTGTAGTGGGTTTTGCAAGAATTGCCGGAAGAAGTATTGGTATAGTTGCTAATCAACCAGCCTATTTAGCTGGTGTTCTAGATAATCATTCATCAGAAAAAGGCGCACGATTTGTTCGTTTTTGCGATGCATTTAATATTCCACTATTGGTTTTTGAAGACGTGCCAGGATTTTTGCCAGGAACAGACCAAGAATGGAACGGCATTATTAAAAATGGCGCCAAACTACTTTATGCATTTGCCGAAGCAACAGTTCCTAGAATTACTGTAATTACCAGAAAAGCCTATGGTGGTGCCTATGATGTTATGAACTCTAAACACATTGGTGCCGACTTAAATTTTGCTTGGCCAACCGCCGAAATTGCTGTAATGGGCGCTAAGGGCGCGGCCGAAATCATCTTTAGAAAAGAAATTGGAGAAGCAACAAATCCTACTGAAAAACTAAAAGAAAAAGAAGATGAGTATAACAGAGAGTTTGCGCATCCTTACAAGGCAGCCGAACGTGGATTTGTTGACGAAGTAATAATTCCTGAAGAAACACGTATTAAACTTATCCGCGGTTTCAATATGCTCGAAAACAAGGTAGATACACTGCCTAGAAAGAAACACGGCAATATTCCTTTATAGCTTATGAAGGCCTTTTGTGCGTTAATATTATTTATTGTTTTAGGTGCGGGCCATGGCTTTGCCCAGCATTTAAAATTGCGAAGCACTACGGGGTCTTCTTCTATTACTATTTATAAAGGAACCAAAATTCAATTTCAAACAAATGGTAAACTCCATAGCGGAAAACTAAAGGGTGTATTCGACTCATTTGCCTATACCAAAACCGACACATTTTACATAAAAGACCTTGAGTTAATTGGGGTAAAAAACCAATTAAGAGGCCTAGCCGAAACTGGCGCTAGAATTGTGTATTATGGAAGCATGTTTAATTTTGGTTTAGGCGTTTTGTTTTACGCCACCGTTAAACAGGCTCCGGGCTTGGGTTTGTTTTTTATGGCATTTGGCAAAATACCAATGGAAATTGCCAAATGGTATTTCCAAAAAGACAGGTACGACATTTATGACCTTACCAACGGCTGGCGAATAACCATTACATAAAACCTAGCTTTTTATTGCATATAAGCCAAACCCTGTTTTACCTTTGCGCTCCAATATTGGCCTCGTAGCTCAATTGAATAGAGCATCCCGACAGCATCGTCGGGAAGGTTACAGATTTGAATCAGATGGATTCAATTTTTTAAAAGACATATTGGCCTCGTAGCTCAATTGAATAGAGCACTTGATTACGGCTCAAGAGGTTTCAGGTTTGAATCCTGACGAGGTCACAAAGCCCCAGAGCAATTGCTGGGGCTTTTTTTTGCCCAATCCAATTTCAATTGGTATCTAATTGATTTCTAATTCTTTCAAACACCAAAAATGTTTTACCTTTCATTTTCTTTTTTCAAAAAGAGTTGGTAAATGCATTTCTTTCAAAAAATTTCTATGCCAATTGGTATCAATTATTTATTAACTCCTGACCCAATATCTCATTAATTTTCTAACTATGACAAAACACTACAAAACACTACGTTTAGCCATTCTTGCTGTTAGCCTGCTAGTATTAGGTTGCATAGACGGTTTTTCACAAACACAAATTCCCATGCCTGCACACTCAGGCTCATATACAGGATATGCTAGGGGATTTTATTTTATTACGCCAATAGATATGGTTATTTCACATTTAAAGGCGCCAACCAACGCTAGCTCAAATACTCACCAAGCTTTTGAAATTCTTGAGTATTCAGGAACCACCATTTCAGGTACGCCAACTCAATTGGGTTATTGGAAAGGTGTTGCGCCAACTGATAGTGTTGACACATCGATTTTTATTGCTAAAGGAACATTAATTGGGATAGTAGGGCACAGATACGACAATTCCAATATTACCAATTTTACCGCCATAAACTCTTATACAGCTACTGGCACACACACGGCTAATATTGATGGAAACACGGTTTCGTTAGGAAGATTTGGTTTTCAAGACAATTTGGGCAGAGTAGCTTCAAATGGTTCTAATTTAATAAATGGTGCAACCGGCCAATTAGGTAGGGTTTTGGTTTATTGGCATCATCCATCAAATAATAAAGACATACAGGCTATTGCCATTGACTCACCTGCCAATAATTGTGGTTTGAGTAAAGCAGAAGCCATTAAACTCAAGTTTAGAAATGCCGGAATTGATCTCTCATCTGGTGACACTATTAATCTAAGTTATAAAGTAGGATCAGGTTCAACAGTAAGTGAAACACTTATATTGAGTTCTGCTCTTACCAGAGGAGCTGAAATGAGCCATACATTCAGTACAAAACACGATTTCTCTACCGTTGGCACCTACAATGTTTTAGCAACAGCCTCTGCCAAAAATGATAGCTTAACAAGTAACGACACCCTATTAAAGGCCATAATTCATGCTAAAGTGGTTTCAAAATTCCCGTATTCGGTTGACTGGGAAAATGGAGCCGATGGATGGTTTGCAGAAAAGTCTAGAGGTGATATGGATTGGGAATTGGGCTCTCCCAAAAAATCCACTTTAAAATCTGCACATAGCGGCAGTAATGTTTGGGGTACTGGCCTTGATTCTAACTATTTAAACGGAACCGACATTACCCTAAATTCTCCATGTTTTGATCTTACAAAGGTTAATAAGCCGAGCTTATCTGTTTGGATTAGAATGCAAACTGAAAAAGACGTAGATGGAATGGTTCTAGAACGATCTATAGACGGCGGCAATAATTGGATTAGGGTTGATACTTTTATTCAAAGTGGATTTTACAACAACCGAGAGGCCAGTTTGGTATTGGGGCCACCCATGTGGAGTGGCGACAATAACGGCTGGAGATTATATACCACTCAAGACACTTCGGCCGGCAAACAATCAAGCGTAAGGTATAGATTTAGATTTGCAACCAGCGGATCTGATAATGACGAAGGGGTATTAATAGACGATTTTAAATTGCAAGAAGCACCAAAAGCCGATGTAGGCGTAGTAGGCATAGCAAACCCTACCGCTGGGCTTTGTGGAAGCTCAACCCAAAACATTGCAGTTCTAATTAAAAACTTTGGCACTGAAGCACAAGATTCTATTCCTGTTAAAGTTTCTACAAGTGGAACCATAGTTGACACATTTTTTAGCACACTTGCCTCAGGTGCCACTGATACTTTGTTTATGAGTGCTACCATAAACACTTCAATTGGCGGAAATTTTGCCATAACTGCCTACACAGAATATACGGTTGATAAAGAAAACTTCAACGACACTTTAATGACCACCGTTTCATTAATAGCTATACCAAATGCGCCACAAGGTGCAGCTGGTCAACGTTGTGGTTCTGGCCTTGTAACCTGCTACGCATCTACAACAGGTTCAACAATTACATGGTATAGAGAGGCAAGCGGCGGTTCGGCTATTGCATTTGGCGATACCGTTCAACTGCATATTGCCAGAACAGATACCTTCTATGCCCAGGCAGGACAAGGATTACGTATGCCAATTAAAATTTCTGAAATAGACATAGGCGCACCAGATTTTGTAGAAGTTCAAAATCTGTCAACAACCCCTTTTGATGCAACAGGTTACTATGTTTTGGTTAGTGATAACTATACAAATATTAATACAGTTAATGCCAATGCTTGGGCCTTAGGCCAATTTACAGCTGGACAAGTGCAATACAAAACCGACGATGCAAACGACAACTACTGGGGGAGCAATTTATTCTTTGACCCATCAGGTACTGGCTGGGCCATGATTGTTGACGCCAGCGGAAATGTATATGATTACGTTGCTTGGGGCTGGGGCGCCAGCGATATTGCTAACCAATCTGTAAGTTTCACAATAGGTTCAACATCAAATAATTACAACGCAAGTTCTATTTGGACAGGCACAGCTGCTGCTGTTTGCTCTTCGGGCACTTTATCAAGATTTGGTAATAAAGACAATGATGATAATACCGACTGGACTTGCACAACTGCATCAAAAGGCACCATGAATGCCAACCTAAGTTCATTTTCTGGCTGCCCTAGTAGCAGAACCCCAATAATTGCCACCATGCTGCCCTCGCCTGTGGGAATGAAGGTTAATCAACTTTCGCCAATTCTGGGCCTTTTTGGCGATGGAACTATAGCTGATCCTGACACCATTTGCGTTTATGATACACTAAATTTTGAGATTACCGCCCCAAGAGATTTCACCAACTCTGAATTTGGCACAAAATGGACAATTGGAAATATTTCAACCTTAGATTCACTAGGTAACAAACCTTCAAATATTACCTATACTACTCCTTCATCTAGTGGTAATGCAACTGTTCAAATGGTAACAGACACCACAGATGTGGGCAGAATGTATCGCTTAAGCATGGTTGTAACAGCCACTAGCTCTAAATGTGATACTACCATTTACCGCTACATCTATGTTATGAATAAACCAAATGCGGCTTTTGCTACTTCAAATGCATGTTTGGGCGATGCTGTTGGTTTTACAAATAATTCAACATCTAGCGTTGGTGCTGTTACCTACAAATGGAATTTTGGAGATGGTAATTCTGCCACTAATAAAAACCCATTCCACCTTTATATGGCCGAAGGAACCTACACCGTTTCTTTACAAACCAGAAGCAATATTGGTGGCTGCTTATCCTTTGCTTACGATACTGTTAAAATAAGTCCAATTCCTAAACCAAACTTTTCGATAGATGGCCAATGTGTAGGCTCAACGGTTAATTTCTACGATTCAACTACCATTTCAACAGGTACAATTACTACTTATGATTGGAAACTGCGCGATGGCGGCACGGCTTCAACCAAAAACGCATCGCATGTATATACTAATGCAGGCACATACAATATAAGGCTTGATGTTACTAGCGACAATGGCTGCTCTGCAGGAGTTGCCATTACAACCACCATATTAGATGGCCCAACTGCTGCATTCTCTACCAACAATGAGTGTGTAACTGATACGTTTGCCTTCACGAACAATAGCACATTTTCTGGCACCGGATCCCTTAATTATGAATGGGATTTTGGCGATAACAACACATCAACCACTAATAGCCCAACTCATGTTTACAGCAATTATGGGCAATACATTGTAAACTTAATTGCCACAAGTGCAAATGGTTGTTCTGATACTAGCACCCTTCAGGTTAGTGCTCATCCAAATCCTACTGCAAACTTTACTTTCAGTAATCAATGTCTTGGCGATACCACTAAATTCATAAATGCTAGCACCATTGCAGCTGGTTCAATAACAAGCTATGTCTGGGAGATTGGCACTGCAACTTCAACTAACACTAACTATAATTTAGTGTTAAGCAACGCTGGCATTACCAACGCCAAACTCACTGCGATTTCAGATAATGGTTGTGTTGGTATTGCCAATAAATCTGTCGAAATACATTCTTTGCCAACGGCAAGTTTCACTACAAATGATGTTTGTGCTTCAGAAATGGCGGCATTTACCAATGCTAGCACTAGCAACTCAACCAGTTTAAGTTATAATTGGAATTTTGGCGATGGAAATTCTTCAACTGATAAAGACCCCAATCATCAATATTCAACGCATGGAATATATACCGTAGAGCTTACTGCTACCACTGCCGAAGGTTGTGAGCACATAGCACGCAAAGACTTGAATGTTTTTGCAGTGCCAGTGTCAGCCTTTGCTGCAAGCAATGTTTGCGTTGGTGAAAATTTCTCTCCTACCAATAATTCAACAGGCCAAACAGGTGACAACCTTACCTATGGCTGGGATTTTGGAAATGGAAACAAATCAAACGCTAAAAACCCAACCATTTCTTATTCCAATAGCGGAACATATACTGTAGAGCTAACTGTTAGCACACAAAACAGTTGCAAAAGTTCAGTTGATACTAGTATAACCGTTTACGAACTTCCAGATGCCAGTTTTGCAACAAGCAATATGGGTAAAGGTCGTTATGGTTTTGCCCCTACAGATGGTGATTTAGCTAGTTATTTGTGGGATTTTGGAGATGGAAATTCTTCAACCGATAAAGCTCCTGAACACAAGTATGATGCTGAAGGCAAGAACACCGTTAGATTAACCACTACTAGTTCTGACGGTTGCCAAAACTCTGAAACTTTTGTACTTGATGTTACCACCAGCATTAAAGACCCTGAAGCGCAATTTGGCTTAAATGCATATCCAAATCCGTTTGAGAAAAACATAACTATAGGATATGAATTGCCGAGTAAGGCCCACGTGGTGCTTGAAGTTTATGATGCTACGGGTAAACGTGTGGCAAGTTTGGTACAAGCCGAGCAAACGCCAGGTGATTACACTTACAACTTTACCAGCCAATTAAGTAATGGCATGTTCTTGGTTCGCCTTTCAGTTGACGGTAAAATGCAGGTGCACCAAATTATTCAGAACTAAAAGTAAATTTTTAGGATAACCAGCCATGGCTGGAATAACAAAAGGAGCTTGAATATTCAGGCTCCTTTTTTTATGGCATATTCAAGAAAATTAGCTTTTGCTTCTAGGCAGTCTCACCGCATATTGTGGCCATATTTAATCACTCATTCACAAAACACAGCATTTGCTACACTTTATAAAATTGACATTTGGTTGGTAGAAAACTACTTTCTACAAAGCCAGCTTGTGCACTAGCTAACTCTAATGCATATTTGATAGAATTGCGCTTTAATTAAAGCATCTTGACCCTTAAGAAAATCCTTTTTGTAAGCACAGTGGTGCTAACTGTACTTTACAGCACGGCCCAGCAACCATTTATGTGGCGTGTTACCACCGACGATGGGCTTAAAACCAACATGGTTTATGATTTGGAGCTTGATGAAAATGGCAAGGTATGGTTTGGCCTTTTTGGTGGAATTGCCAGTTATGATGGCCACAAAGTAACCATGCACGCCCGGCAAAAAGACTTATCTATGAGTCTTACCAATTTGCAGTTCGACGATGCAGGTAACATTTACTGCATGAATTTTACCAACGAGATTTTTAGGTACGAACCCAGCACTGATAAATTGGTGAAGATTGAAAACAATCCACTTGAAAATGCGCCATTTTTTGGCGACTTCATATTGATAAAAAACCGATTCTTTCTGCAACTGGGCGTTAAACACTACATAATGCGAGTTGAAAACGATGGCTTTATAACCGATAGTTTTTTTAGCCACGAAAACCGTTCGAGACTTATGCCCATTGCCGAAAAAAACACAGTTTATACCATTAGAAGCAATGCAAACAACGATGGCCACGAATGTGTAGATTTAAGCAATGGTAAAATTGTTTATAAAGATGATTCGCTAATACATTATAATCCAATTTACCAACTCATTAATAACAACAAACTTTATACGTTTCTCGACATACCCAATAAAATTATTGAATTCAATTTTGATAAAAACACCATTTCTAAGAGTTTTCAATTACCGCAAAACGCAAGTGACAAACTAATTAATAGTGTGGCATTGTTAAACAATGAATATTGGGTTTCTAGCACATCTGGTCTTTATGTTTTTAACCAAGAAGGCCATCTCATTGAAGGCTTTCAGCAACCAATTCTTGATGGCGAAGTAATTTCAAGTGTTAAGCGAGATAAGCAAGGCAACACTTGGATTAGTACCACCCGATCGGGTGTTTATGTGATACCCAATATTTATCTAGTTGATATTCTCTCGAATAACTCACAAATGCAAAAACATGTGGCAAAGGCTGTTGCGCTTAACAATGGCGGTTGGTTGGTAGCATCATACGATAATAAAGTGTATCAATACTCTGCAAATCTTAAAATAGAACAGGTGTACCCAACCAAACAGCGCGAAATTATTAATGGCCTGTTATACAGTGCAGAGCAAAACAGGTTTTGGGTTTCAGGCCATTTGGGCATTGAATCATTCTTAATAAATGGCCAAAATTCTAGTTCTTTTACCGATGGCCGCAATATTCCATATTCAGTTATTGGTGTTAAAAACATCGATTTGGCAGATAATATGCTCATTGCTCCTAGCTGGGCTGGCGTGTTTTTAATTGCTCTTAATGAAGAAAATAATTTACTCAAAAACATTCAAAACAACTACGCATTAGACAATGCCTTTAGATGGCCTAGAATTCAGAACGATAGAGCTCTTTATGCTTTCTTTAACCCCTTTGATCAAGACCTTTGGGTACAACACCCCGAAGCCCCAGTATTATACAACGCTTTAAAAGGTGGCAACCCTAAAATTCTTGACGAAGATGGAAACCCCGCTAAGTTTAACATAACCAAATGCCTATATGACCAAAATGGTAATGTTTGGGTGGCAACCAAAAACAGCGGTTTATTGGTGGTAAAAAACCGAAAAATAATAAAGTCATTCACTACCGAAAATGGCCTTAAGAGCAACTCACTTTTTGATATTGACCTGTTTGAAAACGAACTCTGGATGGCATCATTTAAAGGCCTGCAAAAGCTCAATATCACCAATCAAGAATTTACCAACTATGGAGTTAGTCATGGCATTAAAGAAATTCCATACCAAACCATTGCTGTGAATAAAGAACAGGTGCTAATTGGTCACAACACGTCTTCATTGGTTATAAATAAAAATAGACTAACAGAAAACACACAGGCACCACCCATTTCCATCTATTCAATTTCGGTTAATAGAAGAGACACCGTTCAACTAAACTATTACCACTTTTCGCACCTTAAAAACGATGTTTCAGTTTCGCTTTCAACCTTTAATTATTCTATTAATAAAAATTTTGGGTTTGAATACAAGCAAGCCGGCGACACGGGTAGTTGGAATTTCGTGTCGGCCAATCCTGGGCGGGTAGATCTGTTCGATTTAAAACCTGGCAAATACCATTGGCTTTTTAGAGCTGTAAACACTTTTGGACAGCCATCTGAAAATCCAGTTTCGCTAAAATTCACCATCTCACCACCTTATTACAGAGAAGTGTGGTTTCAGGTATTAATGGCCATTCTCATTGTGGTGGTGGTAATTTTTATTGCTTGGCGCAGACTTAACACCCTTAATCGCCAAAACCTATTGTCGCAAGAAAAAGCGGCCATCGAAACTGAAAAGCAAAAACTATCAGCCAATTTAAGAGCCGCACAGCTTGCTGCCATAAAAGCGCAATTGAACCCACATTTTATGTTCAATGCGTTAAACTCCATTCAAGAGTTTATCCTGTTAAATCATCCCGTGCAAGCCAACAAGTTTCTTGGCAAATTCTCAGATTTAATGCGGCTTACACTCGATAATTCTAACGAAGAAACCATATCGTTAGAAGATGAGCTGAAAATGCTAAAACTCTATTTAGAGCTAGAAGCATTGCGCTTTGAAGAGAATTTTGAATACAGCATTGATAATCAGATTAAAAACGCTTCTTCAATAGAAATTCCGGCCATGCTTATTCAGCCTTATGTAGAGAATTCTATAAAACACGGGCTGCTTCACAAAAAGTTAGAAAAACGACTTTGGGTGAAGTTTTATAGCGACCAAGAGCGCATTCTTACAGTTGTTATTGAAGACAATGGAATTGGCAGAGAAAATGCCGCCCTAATTAAAAACATGCGCAAAACGCAGCACAAGTCATACGCCACTAGCGCTAATCAAACCAGGTTAGAATTGCTAAATACGGGTCGTCAAAACTCAATTGCCATTGAAATTGAAGACCTTTTTGAGAATGGAAATGCAACTGGAACACGAGTAACCCTTAGAATACCTTTTTAATAATAAAAATGAAAGCACTAATAGTTGACGACGAAGCCAAGGCACGAAGAATTCTAGAAAACCTTCTTACCACCCATTGCCCAGATGTTGAAATTGTTGGTATGGCTGATGATGTGCCTTCAGCCGTTAAAGCTGTGCACCAACACAAGCCCGATTTGCTTTTTCTAGATATTGAAATGCCTGGCTATACCGGCTTTCAACTCATTGACTTTTTTGATAAGATTGAATTCGACATCATTTTCACAACAGCTTACAGCGAATACGCTCTTAAAGCATTTGAAGTAAGCGCCATTGATTATCTGCTAAAACCCATCCAAATTGAGCAATTGATACACGCAGTTGAAAGGGCTAGCCTTAAAAACGATGCTTTTAAGCTCGAGAAAATGGAAGCGCTTAGGCAAAACCTGCAAACAGGTGGTCAGGTTGCTAAAATTGCCTTACCTGTGTCTGATGGCCTATTATTCGTTAAACCAGACGAAATAGAATACCTAAAAGCAGAATCATCTTATACCAGCATTTATTTAACTAATGGCAAAAGCTTGTTGGTGAGTAAAACGCTAAAAGAATTCGAAAAGCTCATTACCAACCCCCAGTTTATGCGCGTGCACCGCTCCTATTTTGTGAACCTAAACCACGTGCGCCAATATGTGCGCACAGAAGGTGGCCACTTAGAAATGGACAATGGCGATATTGTTTATTTCTCAAAAGACAAACGCGATGAATTGCTTGATGCTTTTCAGGCTATGAATGATTAGAAATGAAAGTGACATTGAGCTAGGGGCTGTCTAAAAAGCCAGTCGTCATCTCGTTCCGATAGCTATTAGAATAGTTCAAGATCTTGTTGGTCTGGTTCTAAATCGAATTTCTAGATGCTGAAACAAGTTCAGCATGACGGCAAGAATTACTTTTTAGACAGCCCCTTATTTTCTTGACAATTTTCCGACCTAACAGGATTATAATCCCGAATAGTTATAACTTTTCAGGATTATAATCTTAAGAAGTTATATTTTTGGTAAATGATTCAGCGAGAAATTGGAGAAAGTTTATCTCAAAGAATGGGAAAAGGCAAGGTAATTATGTTAATTGGACCGCGCCAAGTGGGCAAAACCACCATAATTAGACATCTTTTAAGCAACTACAGCGGCAATTACCAAGAATTTACAGGAGATGATAGTACCACAAGAGCGCTTTTCTCAGAGCCAAAACTTGAGATTCTAAAACAAGTAATAGGCAATTCTAACTGCTTGTTTATAGACGAAGCTCAACGAATTCCAAACATTGGCACATCGGCTAAGCTTATAGTTGACAATGTGCCCAATGTGCAATTAATTCTTAGTGGCTCTTCAGCTTTTGAGCTTACACAAAAAGTGCACGAACCGCTTACAGGAAGAAAATATGAATACCAACTCTGGCCTATTTCATTTAAAGAATGGCAAAATCATGTTGGCTACTTAAAGGCTAGTCAAGATATAGAAAACAGGTTGGTGCTTGGGTATTATCCTGAAGTTTTGAACCAACCTGAACAGGCACGCGCTGTTTTAAAGGAGCTGGTAAACAGTTATCTTTTTAAAGATGTTTTGCAATACAGCGGCATAAGAAAAGCTGACGTTATAATGAAGTTGATTGCCGCCTTGGCCCACCAAG